>NZ_JAUBTL010000014.1:85501-131793 GCF_036702475.1 Microcoleus sp. D2_18a_B4 | reverse complement strand
CGCCCCCATATCCGCTACACAAGTAGTTACTTTTGTCAACTTTCTTGTTAAGAAAGATGTTTATAAAGCATAGCTTATTAAGGGGGATGCGAGGGGGATCGAAATATATGCAACTTCACATTAAATTGGTATAAGGCAAATGTTATCCCTCTGTTAGAAACTGCTGCGTAAATTTTTAGCAGGGAGCTGATACGTAAATGAACACGTAACAGCCGTGAGCCTCCCAAAGCTTTATGTCCCCAGCTTCAAGACGCAACAAAAGACGCCAACTTCTGGAACTGTACGGAAACCGCTGCCACTGGTGCAACAAGTCGATGCAGAAATCAGAAAGAACTATCGAACACTTACTCCCGAAAAGCCGAGGCGGGTCTAACGCACTCTCCAACCTGCGTTTAGCCTGCTTCAGTTGCAATAATTCGCGTGGAAATAGCCTCGAACCTCCGGACGGCAATAACTTACGCACACAAAGAGCTCAACCACATGAGAAAATAGCTTAGGATTTTCGCACGATCGCGAATTTTCATAGCTAATAGACATCTCCCAAAAAGCCTGTCAAGAACAGCCAGGATGCCTGTTCCACAAGAATTATGGGAGATGTCTAACAAACTAACTTGCTCCTCAAAAAAGTCGCATGGATGACCTAGATGGACGGTTAAGCGCTCTAATTGCAGAGGTGCGCCACAACCCAGCTAACAGTAGAAAATGGCGCTCGGCCATGCACAAGCTCTTATGGGAAATTCAGCAACTACCAGGACTCAAAAAATCAGCCCATCAAAATTATCCTGCTGCCCTCAACCTTACTTTAGAATGGGTTAGTCGCGAGATTGCTAAATTTGAGCCGCGCCAATCTTCTGTTTCAAAAAGTTTGGTTAACTGGATCAACGGCTACCTGAGTTGGCGAATTCAAGATTTGTATTCTCCTGACAAAGATGCTCCAATTAGTTTAGATGCTCCGATTGCGGTAGATGCTGGGGAAACAACTCGGCTCGAACTATTATCTGATTTTACGCTCAGCGGGTTGGATGGCATGATTGAAAGTGTTCAGAAAGAAACCACTCAGCGAATAGGTCTCCAACTAGAACTTTACATAGAACAAGATCCAGAAGGCAAGCTAAAAAATAGCTACCCTGATTCTAAGCCGGAGTGTAACTGCCAATTCCTCAGCAAAAGAAGAGTGTTAAAAGACCCTCCTGACAAGTTTAAAAACTTAGAAAAAGAGTTAAACGTTAAGTACACAACCCTGCATTCTCACTGGAAGAGAAAATGCGAACCCTCGTTGCAAGAAATAGCCCGCACTCTAGGATATAAACAGGAACTAAAACCATGAACATCGCAGAACTACCTCTGTTAACAGTACCAATAGAGTTAAAAGCTCACGAAATGGCGCGACAGTTGGCAGCAGTTCAAAGTACAGTCCAAAAAGGAAAACGAGTTTACTTGAATGCACTGGCTGTTTACGCGGTTCACAGCTATTTAAAATGGCTGCAAATTGAAACAGATTTGAAGCATTCCGATAGTTTCAATCCAGCAAAAACGGCGCTAGCTAATGTCGCTGACTTGCTAGTTACTGGCATTGGTTCCTTAGAATGCCGCCCAGTTTTACCTGGTGAAATAACCATTCTATTACCCGAAGAAGTAATAGAAAATCGGATTGGATATGTGGGAGTACAGTTTAGCGATCGCCTTGACTCCGTGCAACTATTGGGATTTGCTCCCAGCTTCGATAGCTCAAATCCACCGCAACAAATAGCAGTAGCAGAACTGATGCCGATCGACGCTTTAATTGAACAGATTACTCGTTTAGAAGAAGCGATCGCCTTCTTAGAAACAGACGATCCAGTGGCGATACAGGTACGATCTACGATCCAAACTCAATCGCAGAGCAATATTGTTGCCCAATTAGAGCGTATTTATCGAACTTGCGAGGAGTACGAGTGGCGTTACGCAGGGGGAGAGATGTTAGCTGGGAGTACCGCAGGAGGGGAGTTTACTCGTGAAAGTGCAGATAGCGGCGACACTGATTTAGAAGATTTAGCCGAAGCACTGCTGGAAAAGTTAGCAGAAATATGGAGGGATGCTGCGTAATTTTGGAACGAATAGCTGATGTGTATATGTAGTATCCCCTTCGTAACCTGTAAAGAATATGGCAAAAGGATTCGGCCCGAAAAAAACTCCCCAAACGACAAAACGCCAGACAGCACAATGGGATTCCATCCAAGAGGAAACTCGGTTTCGTTTATTCTTTCAATTATTAGACGCTATTTCAGAGAGTCGCAGGAATTTCCAAACGGTTGACCAAAGGATAGTGCCAGAAATTAACGTCGTGCTTGAAGCTAATCAAGCTCAACTTGATGAACACTTTGTTAAGGTGTTGCGATATCACTCGTCTGCGATACTATCTGAAGCACCACCCGCAGGGAAAAAAGGAATCGCTGCTCGACTTATGATGTTAAGCTACTGCATCCATGAATTTAAAAAAGGAAATGAAGCCAATAATTTAGAGATTGCCATTGCAGGTTATGAAATTGCTGTCACCGTCTTAACCTACGAAGCTTTTCCAGAACAGTGGGCAGCTTGTCAAAACTCTCTCGGTAATGCTTATCACCGCCGTTTGAAGGGCGATCTCGCCGAAAATCTAGAACGATCGATCGCCTGCTGCCAAAATGCCCTACAAGTATTGACTCGCGAATCTCGTCCCATAATGTGGGCAGAAATTCAAAAGAATTTGGCTATTGCTTATGGCAACCGAATTCGCGGAGATCGGTTAGAGAATGCAGAATTAGCAAGAATCGCTTGTTGCACAGCAATGGAAGTTTACACCCGCGAAGCAATGCCTGAAGCATGGGCTCAACTTCAAAACAATTTAGGTCTTATTTATCGCGATCGCATTTGTGGCGACAAGGCGGAAAACTTGGAACAAGCGATCGCGTGTTATCAAAACGCCCTGTTATTCCGCACCCGCGAAGAATTTCCTCAACTTTGGGCGCAAACTCAAATAAATCTGGCATCTGCTTACCGCCACCGAATTCACGGCGATCCGGTAGAAAATGTTGAGAAGGCGATCGCAGCTAATCTCGAAGCTTTGCAAGTTTACACTCAAGACATTTTCCCCGCAGATTGGGCAGGAGTGCAAACTAATTTGGGTAACGCTTACGTGCATCGACGTAAGGGCGATCGAAATGAGAATTTAGAAATGGCTATTGTCGCCCATCAATCTGCTTTAAAAGTCTTTAACCCGGATGAGTTTCCTAGAGAGTGGGCTATGGCTCAAATGAATCTGGGTAAATGTTACTTCATGGTTGAATCACACGAAAAAGCGATCGCTTGTTATCGATTGGCTTTAACAGTTTGTACGCCAACTGCTTTCCCATTTGAATGCTCGGGCGCTGGAGAAACCCTTGGAAAAATAGGATTTGCAATAAAAGATTGGAAATTAGCCATTGAGGGATACGGTATCGCGATCGAAGCCGTAGAAACCAGGCGTACTTGGGCAACTTCTGAATTTCGCCGCCAAGAAATTTTGGAAGAGGCGATCGACATTTACGCAAACATCGTGCAAGCTTGCATCAATAACAAGCAGTTAGATAAAGCTGTTGAATATGTAGAGCGATCGCGCTCTAAACGCCTCGTAGACTTAATGGCAAGCAATGACCTCTATTCAAGTGCAGAAATTCCGGCTGAAATCCAACAGTATTTACAGGAGTTTGAACGCCTACAGCAGCAAATTGACAAAGAACGAGGGCGCAATCAACCTAGCAACGACTTTGATAATAGCAAACTTGATAACAGCCGTGCAGCACTAGCAGCTTACAATCAAACAATAGCTGATCTGGAAGCTGATAAACTCCTAATTTGGCAACAACTCCGCCGTTTAGATCCCGTGCTTGCGGGTCAAATTCGAGTCAATCCTCTCGAATTCCCATCCATCCAGAAGCTGATCGACAAACCTACTACTGCCATTCTGAGCTTTTACACCACTGCTAGCGACACCTTGATATTTGTGGTGCGGCAAAATGAGATTACCCTACACAATTGCACCGATTTAGGATTGGATGCTTTGCACGGATGGATTTTCCCAAATTGGTTAGAAAAATATGTTGAGGATAATAAATCTTGGAAAGAAGAGCTAGTTGGGATGCTAACTGAACTGGCAAAAGAGTTAAATTTGAACGATCTAATCTTATCGCATTTAGACGGAATTTCTGAACTGATTATAGTTCCTCATGATGCCCTTAATCACATCCCTTTCGCTGCACTACCCATCGGAGACAACCGATATTTAGGAGACAAGTTTCTCATTCGTTACGCACCTAGTTGTCAAGTCTTAGAATTCTGCCAGCAGCGTCCTTCATTAGGCAATAACCTAAACTGTGGCACTATTGAAGATGCGACGGACGACTTGCCTTGCGCCAGCTTTGAAGGAGAGCAACTGGCAGTTCTTTATAGTATCCCAGACAATCAACGCTTAAAAGGTCGCCATCAAGCTACTGTTAGTAACTATCGAGAACTCGCGCGAACCGTCCAAATCCTCCACTCTAGCCACCACGCCCAGTCGCGCTTTGACAATCCCTTAGAATCGACATTAATTTTAGGAGATGGCTGCATTACTTTAGGTCAGCTTATGACTCCCGCATGGCGTCTCCCTCAGTTGTCGGATGTATTTCTTTCCTGCTGCGAAACTGGATTGGGATTGACTGAAATTACTGGCGATATCCTTACTTTTTCAACTGCTTTTTTGTCGGCGGGAGCCAGAAGTGTTATCAGTACGCTTTGGGCTGTCGAGGATTTAGCTACAGCACTTTTCTCGATTTTTTACTATCAAGAGTGGCAGCAGGGAAAGAATCGCCCCGAGGCTATGAGACAAGCTCAAGTTAAGTTGCGAGAGCTTACGGGCAATACCTTAGAGGCTAGTTACAAACCCCAGCTTACAGAACTTTTGAAAGAGAAAGGTAGAGAAACCGGCGCGCTCCGCAAAAGCTCCCAGGCAGAACGAAAGGCTTGCTCCTCCGGTTCCTCAGACTATCAGCAATGGGATAAAGAATACCAAAAGTATGCTAAAATTGGCAACCAAATTTATAATACTCGGAAAAATTTAGAGGAATCTTGTCAGAAAGTAAAGCCTTTCTCTCACCCTTTTTACTGGGCTGCTTTTACCTGCACTGGGATTCGGTAATATTAAATCATATCAAATCCGTTAGCATCGGAATAGTAAATTCGAGTTCACTGTTGACTGTTGACTGTTCACTGCCAACAGTCAACAGTCAACAGTGAACCGTCAACATCATAAGGAGTGTAACCGGAAATGATATCACATTTAAATCCTCAACAAAACTCATCCCCGCATCCTTACAAAGTTGGTGCGACAATTAATGAGTAAGTTGATAATTTTTAGTTAACTCGTTGGTAATCGGAAGACTTCAGAGTATGAGCCAAAAAGCGTTCTGTGTAGTACAAAGCTAATTGATTGCTCGGCCCATTAAAAACTGCATCAAAGGCGTGTTCAGCCCAAGGAATTTCGAGCAAAATAGCCCGTGAAGCGAAGCTATCCCGTAGGGAATCGCCCGTGGCTCGCAATCGTTGGTAGAGCGATCGACCAAACTTAGGCTGAACGATATGGTCGCGACCTGCATAAACCAGTAGAGAAGGGGGAAGATTCGGTTTAATATAATTTATGGGAGAAGCCCGACGGTAAAGCTCGTTGAGTTCGTCTGGCGTTCCTCCCAGAAAAGCACGCAAGACGGCTCGAACATTTATGGCATCAGGAAAAGGTGGGTCATTATATCCCCGAATCAGGTCATTTGGCCCGTAATAGTTGACCACTGCTCGAACTGGAAGCACACTAGAATCATAAGCAGTTAGCATTGCTAAATGGGCACCTGCAGACCTTCCCATCAGAGCAATTCGATCGAGATCGATTTCCCAATCAGCAGCATGAGTTTTGATATAGGAAAGAGCGGCTTGTACGTCCTCAAGCTGAGCAGGAAATTGATACTTGGGAGCGTGGCGGTAAGCAATTGCAACCACACAATAGCCTTGAGCGGCCATGTAGCGGCTGAATTCCTCATTGGAATCGGCATTGCCTCTTTGCCAAGCTCCCCCGTAGAGCGTGATAATCGCCGGATATTTGCCAATTTCCATCGGCCGATAAAGGTTTAGTTGCAGTGAAACTCCGTCAGGGTTGGCAAATACAATAGCCCGATCGATCCTAACCTCTCTAATCGGAATTCCTCGGAAGGCATCTGCGAGGATAAACGGTTGAGGGCGTAGCTGCGCGCGATCGGCTTGAGGAAGGGCTGCTAAATAGTTTTCCCCTAGAACAGCTTGCATTTGAGTAGCTATGGCTGCATTGGCTGCTGGGAACTGAATCAGGGGAAGCAGGCCCAGGATTAGGGCGAACAGGTTACAAATGAGTAAAATAATGTAGACTTTGCCTTGATGCCGTCTGAGCAGGTTCAGCAGAAGGGCGATCGCGTTGATACCGACCAACCAAGGACTGATTTCTGGTGATCCCACCGCCAAAGGGTACAGGAACATCGTGGGTGCTGGTATGATGACCCAGAGACTGAGAAATAGGGCGATCGTACTCAGGAACCAAGAAATAAATGGCGAGACTAATAATGCTGCTAATAAAGGTAACTTTTTGCGGTTCTTCTTGTGGATCATCGGATTTTCGCAGCCTAATTTTTAATCAGTTTAAATTAATCTGGTGGTTTTTATTGGTGAGGCGATCGCCTCTGACATTTTACCCAACCAGCAGCTTCATTGACTCCGACATCCTGCGTCGATCGAAAATGCTTTGCATCGTTGGGTGGCTTTACAAGTTAACCCAAAGCAGGGGAACTGGATCGCTTCTGAAACAACATAATCCAGAGAATTCATAATTACTATTTTTTTTGGCCTCCGCAAACACCTCTTCTGTGATTGCACGAAAATTTACTCCCGCTAGTTTGGTCACTTGAGTTTTTTCTTTATAGTTCCGATAAAAATCTGTAGGGGTGATATGAATGACAACACCATTACAGGCCAATTCCCAGTGGTTGTTGTATGACCGATGTTCCCGGGCCATTGTTCGCTGCGCTCTACTACCTGGACGAAAAGTTTCTCCAGCGAATAAATTGAATTTACTATATCTATGACGCTTAAATTTTAGGCTTGTATTTGTGTTTTGGTTTTGTTTGATGTAGTCTTTTATCTTAGCTGCTGTTCCCTGAGAAGACAAATTTTGCCAATCATATTTGAGATGGACTTTGAGGAGCGTGTCAGGAGCTTTAGGTTCCATACCGAAAATAATTAGCCGTCTTGAAAAGTTTTTTAGAAAATCTCTTAACACAATTTCTGATGGGATGACAGCAGGTGTTTCAACCTCTGTATTGTTCAGCAAAGGCTGGAATCTTTTAATTAAGCCTTTTTCTGCTTCACCCAAATTTTCTTCATTCCATGCTTGCCAAGCCAGTCTAACAGGAAACTCTTGGTCAATTTCTTCTAACTTATGGAGGCGGTGATGATTTCTCCATCTTGCCACCAAATTCTTAGCTTTCCCTATATAAAGAACTCTATTATTTGCATCTATCGCAAAATATATAGCTGCACATTCAGGTAACTGCTTGCGTTCAGATAAAGGAAGTGAGGGTAACTGCAAAGGATTAAGCATACTGGACATTTGATGATTCTTAGCTAAGCAATAATTATAAATTAATAATAAACTATTGCCAATATTTTTTGTGTCGAGTGCTACTCGTTTTCCTTTGTAAGGAACCTTCTCAGTGCTTGCTTTATAGATTTTTGAAAATTAGGGAAACCTCAAATCTGGACGCAATTAAATTGTAGACCAAGTGTATTTCTCAGGTAAAATCGAGTCTAATCCTTTAATTGCTGAGGCATAATCTCATGGTCATTCCTAAACTCAGTGAAACAACGATCGAGCATAACACCTCTGCCCAATCTCTCAAGCGGGGTGAAGCTTACTATTTAGCTGGCAATGTTACTAGGGCAGTCCGGCGTGGCAATATGGTGCAAGCAGTAGTGGAGGGTTCCGAAGTAGAACCCTACCGTGTTACCCTGCCCTTTGATGATGCCGGATTAGCATCTACATTATTCTGCACTTGTCCTTACGATAACGGTGGGTGGTGCAAACACATTGTGGCGACGCTGTTATTGTGTCTGCGGCAACCAGAAATAATTGAGCAGGGCCCGACATTGGAACAATTGCTCGATCGCCTCAACGATGTACAAACCCAGCAATTAATACAGCATTTAGTAAAAAAAGAACCATCACTCATTGATGCGATCGAACGATACATTAACTTAATTGCTATTCCTGCACCTTCAAACCAACCAACCAAAGCACCCCGCCACACCTCCATCGATCCTGCTCCCTTTCGACACCAAGTACGACGAATTTTGCGAGAGGCTGTGAGGTATTTGGAGGATGGATGGGAGGAAGACCCAATTACAGAAGAACTTTTAGATGTAATTCAGCGAGCCCAGGAATTCAGCGAACAGGGGGATGGCAACAACGCCTTAGTAATTTTAGAAGCCATCACCACAGCCTGCGTTGAAGATTGGGATGATGTAGAAGAATATGGCGCTGAAAATTCTGAGGTAGTTAACGCTTTGAATGAAGCTTGGACAGAAGCCATTTTGACGGCTCAACTAACTGCTGAAGAAGAGATCGATTTCCAGGTGATGTTAGAAGCTTGGCAAGATGAATGGGATTGTGATTTCAGTATGAGCTTGGAAGCTTTACGCCAAGGTTGGGATGACCCCCTACTCCAACAGGTACTGGAAGGAAACATTACTGGGTCAGGAGTTTGGGCCGGTGACGCACCAGACTGTGCTCACGACTTAGCATTGATTCGCTTGCAAATCCTCGATCGCCAGGAACGCGATCGAGAATACTTATACTTAGCCCAAGCAGAAGGTTGTACTCAACAATACTTGACGATGTTAACTCGTTTGGGGAGAGTAGAAGAAGCAGTGGAAGCTGCTGCTACCCAGATGCAATCAGCGGAAGATGCTTTGGCTCTCGTTCAAACTTTAAAACAACAGGGAGCCTTAGAACAAGCTCTGAAAATTTGCCAAGCTGGGTTAAATTTGTCAGGTCGTTGCCATTACCAACTGGCAACATCGATGAGTGAGTTGGCTGTTGAGTTGGGCGAAGATGAAGTTGCATTAAATGCTAGAATTCAGATATTTAAAATCCAACCGTCTTTTAGCGATTATAGTTTAGTGAAGGAGTTAGCAAGAGATAGTTGGTCAACTTTGAAAGCAGATTTGTTAGCAACTCTGAAAAGTAAGGAAAGTTGGAATTTTACTGACGCGAAGGTTGATATTTTTCTGGATGAGGGAATGATTGAAGATGCGATCGCCCTTGCTGATGGCTTAAGTTATTACCAATCAGCACTGATTCACCGAGTAATGGGGGCTGCTATCAGCCACAGCCCAGATTGGGTAATCACTAATGCTTGTGGGCGTGCTGCATCGATTATGGATCAAGGGAAATCAAGCGAGTACAATCTGGCGATTAAGTGGTTGGAAAAAGCCCGCGCTGCCTATTTACACACTGGGCAAAATCTTCAGTGGTCTGCTTATCGTTCTCAACTGATGCAAGTACACAGCCGGAAGCGGAAGTTGATGGAAATGCTCAAAAGTCCTGATTTAGATTGAGCCTTAAGTTTACCATAAACCCAAGTGAAAGCGACCCAACCCAGGAGCGAATAAATCTTACTTAATTTTTGCTTTCACGGCCCTAGATTCCACTGTGAATCCTGGAATATCTTGCAGTTCTGTTTCGCTCAAACTGTACTGTTCACAAACCAAACTCAAACGAGTTCCGGTACTTTTAACAGCGTTGACAGAGTGAGTCAAATCTCCTTGAAAATAGATCAGCGAGTTGGCTTGCGGCTTAATCTGCCCGACTTGCTGTTTGTTGCGCCGCAGTATCAACTCTCCCCCTTGCAAGTTCGGCGGCACTTGTACGTACAAAACGCTGACGGCTGCGGGAGGTTCAACAGTTTTGCAGTACGATCGCAAAGATCGATCGATATGCGGATCGACGCGGGAACCTTCACCCAGTAACAAAGGGTTGAGATAAAAAGCATTGCATTCAGGCTGTAATGCTTGGTCTAGATAGGGTTTGAACAAAGGGAACCGCCGTTCTACTTCGGCGATTTCCGAACGTTGAAACACGACGGAAAACCCTTTTGTGCCAATGAAATCGCGATTGAGGTTGTTGATTGCTAGATAAGGGGAGGCTAGAATTGCTCCTCGCAAGTCGTTGAGGTAGTCGATCGAGAAAGCGTTAGGATGTTGGCTATAGTATTTCAAGGCACTCAAAAATCATCAAAGTTTAAGGAAACAGCAGATAGAAATGCAGCAATCGCTCAGACTTGGGATTGCTTCGTTTCTCGCGGAGGGCATAATAATGTTGATTTCAGTCCGCGTACTTAAGTCAAAGGTTTTTCTTAACTGCGGGCCGCCCGGAAGTGTCGCAACCGACTAGCAACTGCCAAATATTACTATACAGGCGATCGACATATAGGCGATCGTTGTTGTGATTCGATTATATTGGCAATTCGATTATACATGATGCCGCTCGGCTGCCGATCGCCCTTTTATTTTAACTTGTCCAATTGCAGGGGCGAGCCTAATTTCCGCGATCGCATCCGGCCTCTGTTCTATCACCGATTTCTTGAGTTTGCTAGCTGGAAAACAGATGCGTGTTGGGGCTTTTTCGCAAACATCTTGCTCAAACAAGCAACCCGTGCATTAGGTCAAAATGCTGGGAGGGCGATCGACAAAATTTAAGTGGCGATAGAACGTTAATAAAGTTTACAAATAGAGGGGGGTCTAAAAAATACCAGCAGTCGCAACAGTTACTAAGTAATTATTTTAGATTAAATTAATATTTAACCGAGTGGAAAAAAGCAAAGCTGCCAGCTATAATTAAAGAGTAAGTGAAAAAAAATAACTCGCTGAAACGATATGGCAACAACATTGTACGAAAAAATGGGTGGAGAGCCAGCCATTAAAGAGATGGTGGATGATTTTTACCGCGATGTTTTGGCTGACGAGATAGTGAGCCATTTCTTCGATCATACAGACATGGAAAAGCAGCGCCGCCATCAAACTGCTTTTATCTCTTATGCCCTTGGCGGCCCCAAGCAATACTCAGGCCGTTCAATGGAGAAAGCACACGCAGGTTTGAATCTACAGCCTGAACACTTTGATGCAATTGTGAAGCATTTGACAGATGCAATAGTTGCCCACGGCGCGTCCCAAGAGGATCTCGATGAAGCGCTAGGTAAGATCGCGACTTTGAAAGAGGCTGTTTTGTACAAGTAAGATCGAGTGCAGACAAGAGGGTTTTTGCAGCCACTAGAATACTGATAAAAGTGGAGATTTCGTAATTGTGCAGCGAAAGCTCCACTTCGTTTTTGGCCGCATATAATGAACCGCTTGCGACGCGAAGGAAGAGAAGAGTTCACAATTGATGCGAGGATTGCTATAGTTATTTAACCGATAGCCCGTATGAGTTGTGGGAAGCAATCGCGCGATCGATATATAGCAATCCTTGCATCATTTGTGAATTTCTTACTTTCTCCCCACGGGTTCGGGGAGGGTTGGGGTGGGGTACAAAATTTACGACTTCTGCAAGGATTGCTATAGTAGTGGATTTAAGTTATTTGTGACATCTCGCACCGTTATCAAGAACAGGCAAGATGCCTGTTCCACAAGAAAATTTAGTCTTTGTGGAACAGGCATCTTGCCTGTTCATAAAGCCTGATTTAAAATGAAAAATGGTGCAAAACCTCAGTTATTTTTCACTTAATTTATGGATACCTGTTTCATTTTTTATAGATGCTTATTCAGCTAGCCACGGTATTGCCGAAGTATATTTTACCGCATTTGTTAATTTACTTGAAATGCTGACAAGTTATATTCCTCCTTTAGCTAGATGACGGCAGTCAAGTGCGGCTTGCACGATCGGTTTACTAATTGCAAATTACCAATTACCAATTACCAAATCGTATATGCCGCAATACTTCGGAAAACTGCAAACTACTGAACAGCCTTGGTCAACGATCGCCTCCGTACAATCCATAAATAAAACCGATCGCACCTTTCACTTTAATTGCGGCGAAACTTCCCTAAACCTCAGCATCCTCGCGCCGAATTTAATCAGAGTGCGAATGTCCCCGACAGGTGAATTCAAAAGCAGATCGCACTCAATAACCCTAGATGACGAAGAGTGGGAAATTATACCATTTGAAGTGCGAGAAACCGACGAAAAAATAGAAATTGAAACCGCAGAAATATTAATTTCCGTAAAGCGAGATCGCGCTGCAATCGAATGCTTTGACAAATCGGGAAAACCCTTTGCTAGCGACTGCGATCGCAGTATGGGATGGCGCGCAGGTGCAACCGCGGGCTGGAAGCGCATCGAAGCAGACGAGCACTTCTACGGTTTCGGCGAACGCACCGGCTTTCTCGACAAACTCTCCGAAGTCAAGACAAACTGGACAACCGACTCCCTCGACTACAATTCCCTCACCGATGAAATGTACCAGGCGATCGCATTTTACATCGCCCTGAATCCCGATCGCGCTTACGGCATTTTCTTCAACACTACATTTTGGAGTCAATTCGATATCGGCGCCGAACAACCGGGGGTTTTGCGGATGGAAACCAGAGGCCCGGAACTCGACTACTACATCATTTACGGCCCGGAACCTGCCCAAATTCTCGCCACCTACACGCAGTTAACCGGCCGGATGCCGCTTCCGCCAAAATGGGCACTGGGATACCACCAATGCCGCTGGAGCTACGAATCAGAGGACATTGTGCGCGAGTTGGCCAAGGAATTTCGCGATCGGGCGATTCCCTGCGATGTCATCCACCTCGACATCGACTATATGCGCGGCTACCGCGTTTTTACCTGGAGCCCGAAGCGTTTCCCCGATCCGGCGAAACTGATCGCAGACTTGAAAGCAGCGGGTTTTAAGGTTGTCACGATTGTCGATCCCGGTGTCAAGTACGAACCGGAAGCAGATTATGAAATATTCGATCAGGGTGTGGAAAATGACTATTTCGTCCGCACCGCAGAGGGAAAGCTATTCCACGGTTACGTTTGGCCGGACAAAGCGGTGTTTCCCGACTTCCTGCGGCCGGAGGTGCGCCAGTGGTGGGGCGAATTGCACAAAACTCTGACAGATATTGGGATTGCGGGGATTTGGAACGACATGAACGAACCTGCGATCGCCGAACGGCCTTTTGGCGATGGCGGCGAACACATCAGCTTTCCCCTGGATGCACCGCAAGGCCCGGAATCCGATCGCGCTACCCACGCCCAAACGCACAATTTGTATGGGTTGATGATGGCGAAAGCTTGTGCTGAGGGGTTGCAAAAAGTGCGATCGACCGATCGATCTTTTGTGCTGACGCGATCGGGTTTTGCGGGCGTTCAGCGTTACTCCTCGGTGTGGATGGGCGACAATCAATCGCAGTGGGAACACTTAGAAATGTCGCTACCAATGCTTTGCAACATGGGGCTTTCCGGCGTGGCGTTTGTCGGTTGCGACATCGGCGGTTTTGCGGGGAATGCAACCGCTGAATTGTTCGCGCGGTGGATGCAGGTGGGGATGCTGTATCCCTTGATGCGCGGTCATTCGGCGATGAGTACGGCGCAGCACGAACCGTGGGTTTTTGGCGATCGCACTGAGAAGATTTGCCGCGAATACATCAATTTGCGCTATCAGTTGTTGCCTTATATTTACACCTTGTTTTGGGAAGCTGCGACGACGGGAACGCCGATTTTGCGACCGCTACTATATCACTTTCCGCGCGATCGGGCAACTTATCACCTTTACGATCAAGTATTACTCGGCCCGTCGCTGATGGCTGCACCTGTTTACCGGCCAGGCGTTGAGCATCGCGCCGTGTATTTGCCGGAGGGGACTTGGTACGATTGGTGGACGGGTGAATGCTATCAGGGCCCGATGCACATTTTAGCCTATGCACCTTTGGAGAGAATGCCGCTTTACGTGCGGGGCGGGGGCATAATTGCGATCGCACCTGTGAGGCAATTTGTCAGCGAAGAACCGCTTGAGTCATTAAAAATGCGAATTTGGCCCGGAAGCGGTGAATGGACGCTTTATGAGGACGATGGACACAGTTTTGAACATGAAAAAGGTGTCTGGGCTACGACTACTTACAAGGTGTATTTGGAAGGGGAAAAAATCATCGTTGAAATTGCCGCGCGCGAGGGTCAATTTTTGATATCAGAACGCGAAGTTATTGTGGAAGTTGTTGGCGTTGGCGAACAGCGATTTACAGATGATGGTACGGTGCGGCGTTTGACATTTGGATAACTTTGGCATCACATCAAATCCGGTAGCATCGTCCTGTATTCATCTCTGTATTCTCTCCCTCTGCGTTCTCTGCGCCCTCTGCGGTTAAATCATTCCGATGCAACCGGAAACGATATCAAGCGGTTTATGCTATGGTGGCATTCATTCAGGGCGATCGCTCGATCTGGCAGAGTTTGAGATGGAAAGGGCGATCGTCTGTGATTCATCTGTAGCTAGAGAAAATTTATTTCTAGGGTAGCAAAGATGTTAACGGGTTATAGAAATCCCAAAAAAATATCTAAAAAAATCGGCAAAGGGGTTGGATAAATTGTAAAGTAAAGGTTGTGAGGATAGTGTTTCCCCTGAAGACCGAAATAATTTTAAAGTATTACAAGAACAATGGAAATTTTATCAGTATGATTATCTCCCATATAGCTCTGAAAAATTGGCGCAATTTTCAGTCAGTGAATGTTGATTTGCGCGATCGCGTTTTTGTGGTAGGCCCTAATGCTTGTGGTAAGTCAAACTTTCTCGATTCATTGCGCTTTTTGCGGGATCTGGCTAAAGCAGGAGGCGGATTGCAGAAAGCCGTGAGCGATCGAGGTGGCGTCTCAAAAATTCGCAGTCTTTATGCGCGCCGTTATCCAGATGTAGAAATAGAAATTCACCTTTCCGAATCTAATGCCCAACAGCCATTATGGAGGTATGGGCTGGGAATTAAACAGAGAAAAGGGGGGAAAAATGAGCCGATTGTTGCCTACGAACGAGTTTGGAAAGGCGAGGAGCAAATTGTCAATCGCCCTACTCAAGAAGATGACAACGATGAGCTACGTCTCACCCAGACTTATTTAGAGCAAATTAATGCCAATGCAGAATTTAGAGAAATTCCTAAATTTTTAGAAGCGATTTTATATTTACATTTAATTCCTCAGTTAGTTCGCCATCCCGAAGCTTTTGCTACCCCTGGACTTTCCGAAGATCCTTTTGGGAGAACTTTTTTAGAGCGAGTTGCTAAAACTACCGAAAAAACCAGAAAATCGCGATTAAAAAAAATTGAAGATGCTTTAAAGCTGGCTGTCCCACAATTGAAAAACCTCACAGATACCAAAGATGTGATGGGGGTTCCGCATTTGGAAGCTGTTTACGAACATTGGCGGCCCGGAGCAGGAAAACAACGGGAAGACCAATTTTCTGACGGAACGTTACGGTTAATTGGTTTACTCTGGTCACTGTTAGAATCCGATTCATTATTGTTATTAGAAGAACCAGAACTTTCCTTAAATTCGGCGATTGTTAGCAATCTACCCTCTCTGATTTATCGCCTTCAGCGTCCGAGAAAGCGACAGGTTATTCTGAGTACCCATAGTGCTGATTTGCTCTCAGACAAAGGCATTGGCGGCGAAGAGGTGCTGCTAATGACACCGACTCCTGAAGGAACTCAGGTAAAACTTGCTTCAAGTAATGAACAAATCAAAATGCTATTAGAAGGAGGTTTAAGTATAGCTGATGCTGCACTTCCTCTGACAGCACCGCCCGCGATCGAACAACTCAGTTTATTCAAATGACAGATATTCCCATCAATCTAGTGTTTGAGGATGTACTGAGTGAAGCAGTTCTTAAACAAATGCTCAAACAGTCTCAACGTCCCTTTTCAGTGGGACAGTGCTTGAATCAGAGAGGATATGGCAAAATTAAAAAGATTATTTCTGGATTAAATTATGCGGCCAAGGGAATGCCATACTTAGTATTAACTGATTTGGATAATGCAGAATGCCCGCTAGTAATTATTTCGGAGTGGTTAACTCAACCAAAACATCCTAATCTGCTGTTTCGGATTGCTGTTAAAGAAGTGGAAGCGTGGTTACTTGCACATCGATCGGCATTTGCCGAATTTCTGGGTATTTCAGTAGACTTGATTCCTCCTGGCGACGCGGATCGAATTCCTGACCCCAAGCAGCTTTTAATCAATTTGGCTAAAAAGTCAAAGAAGCGAAATCTGCGGGATGCGATCGTCCCCGCTCCTAATAGTACGGCTAAAATTGGTAAAGACTACAACGGTCAACTGATCCAGTTTGTCAATCAAAGTTGGCAGGTTGCGTCAGCACAGACTAATTCCCCCAGTTTGGAACGAGCTATGAATGCACTCATAAATTTTCAACCAACCTGGGAAAATTGAGGATAAAGAGAAATTATGTTATCATCATCTACTATGATTAACTGATAATCTGTTATAATATACATGAAATTTTATTATTACCACATTTATGCTAGAACCCTATCACCTAGCTAATTTGTTGCTTGTCGCTGCCAAAAAATCCGAAAGTGAATGATTGGGAGGGAAATAGAATGTCTACAAGAATTGAAGAAGTTAAGAAGCAGTTATCTAGTCCAAGTGAGCAAGAAAGACTTGCTGCTTTATCAGAAACTCTCAATTATGGTCAACAAGGTTTAGAACTATTGATTGAACAGTCAATCAAAGATCAATCAGACAGAGTTAAACAATTTGCCTACAGAGTTTTTCGGGGTGATAATTCTTGTTTGAGGGGAAATACACCCGAAAACTTAACAACTTGCCCAACAGATGTTATTACTTGTCTAGCAATAAGTCCAGGCAATACTATTTTAGTTGGAGGGAGTTGGAAAAAGATTTGGGTATGGGATTTGCAAACGGGGGGAATAATTCGTAGTATTGAAGGACATTCGCACTGGGTTTTGTCTGTGGCTATTAGTCCTGATGGAAATACATTAGTTAGCGGAGGTGCAGATAAAAATATTAACGTATGGAATTTAAAAACAGGGCAGGTTAGTCGGACGCTCAATGGTCATTCTAGTTGGATTACTGCTGTTGCTATCCCTGCTGACGGAAAAAAAATTGTTAGCGGTAGCGCAGATAAAACCATCAAAATATGGGAGCTAAATACAGGTAAGCTAAGTAAAACCATAAAAAATGAAAAGGAACTATTTTGTGTTTTGAGCTTATGTATTAGCCATGATGGAAAAGTCATCGCTTGTGGAAGCACTAATAATAAAATTACATTATGGAATTTAGATAGCGGTCAACTCATAGGCAGTATTGAAGGGCATTCGGCTTGGATTCAATCTTTAAGTATTACTTCAGGCAACACAACCTTAATTAGTGGAAGTCGTGATGGGGTTATCAAATTTTGGCAATCCAAAACTGAAGAAGTGTCTTCAAATCAATCAGCTTCAGTTTTGGGGAAAGGTTTAGTAGATGTAGCAGCTACTATAGCAGGATTTTCATTAGGAGGGCCTATAGCTGTAGGGGCTTGGGTTTTAGGTAGGATTATTGTGGCCGCAGCAGATAATGGAGATGCTTCTGTACTACCTCTTCTAAATTTAGAATGCACCAATACTTACTCTCACAATCAATCAATTAATTCTCTAGCTTATCATGTCAATCAAAATATACTTGTAGTAGGCTTTTCCCAAAACATTAAAATATTTCATTTACGAGATAATTATAATAAAATCATCTATGATTTACCAGAAGAGTCTGGTTTTATTAGCTCTGTAGCAATTAGCTCTAATGGAAAAACTCTTGCTGTTGCAGGTAAAGATTGGGTAACATTGTTGGAGGCAGAAACCGGAAAACCACTTCATGCTATTAAGGGATGTTCTTATCCTAAACTAAGCAAAATTGTTATTTATGAAACTTTCCAAGCACTCTTTTGTGGTCAAGAGCAGCATTTTATTGTTAAAGTTTTAGATCAGAATAATAGAGAGATGAACTTTAACGATCAAGATATTACATGGGAAACTACTGGTGGTAAAATCGAACAGGGTTTATTTACCGCAGGTCAAAGAGAAGGAAGATTTGAAGTTAAAGCAAAGATAGGCATTTTTGAGACTTCTGTCACAATTACTATTATTCAGCCTCCTAGAATCACTGATATTTCTTTTGCTCCCTCTAGTATTACTTTAGAGTTTGGTAAAACGCAACAATTCACAGCACAAGTTTTAGATCAACGCAGAAAGCCCATGCAGGAAACTGTATTATGGGAAGTAAGCGGAGGGGGTAAAATTGACCAAAATGGCAATTTTATAGCTGGAAGCAAACAAGGTAAATTTGAAATCATAGCTTCAGTTAGTTCAATTCGTCGAGTTATTCCAATTACGATTATTGAACCTCCGAGACTAGCAAAACTAATTATTATATCTTCAATACCTCAATTAGAGTTTGGTCAGAGCTTTCAGTTTCGAGTTAAAGGAGTAGATCAGTATGATAACAACATACAAACTGGGAAAATTACTTGGTCAGCAAGTAGCGGAGGTGGAACAATTAACCAAAATGGCAATTTTCTAGCTGGAAGCAAGCAAGGAAATTTTGAAATTATCGCTTCAGTCCGTTCTATGCGTCGAGTTATCCCAATTACGATTATTGAACCTCCGAAGCTAGCAGAACTAATTATTACATCCTCAACATCTCAATTAGAGTTTGGGCAGAGTTTTCAGTTTCGAGTAAAAGGTGAGGATCAGTATGGTGACAACATAAATATTGGACAAATAGCCTGGAGTACAACGGGCGGGTCAATTCTGAATAATGGAATGTTCCGCGCTAGTTATCAAGAGGAGAAAATAACTGTTACTGCTACTCTGGGAGAAATAAGCGCTTCTGCTGAGGTCACGATAGTTGAACCACCAAAACTAACGACATTAGTAATTTCACCAAAGGAAGTAAAAATAAAGCCTGGACAGCATCAACAATTCAAGCTTCATGGTTTAGATCAGTGGGCTCGTGAAATCGCAGTTGGACGGATAGTTTGGAAAGCAACAGGCGGTACGATTGACCAAAATGGCGATTTTATAGCTGACATAAATGCTAAAGGTAAGTTTAGAGGAACTGCTACTTCCACGGAATACAATGTCAGTACCTTTGCTGATATTACAGTAGTTTCTGTATTGATATACTTTTCTATTTTTGCCAAGGAAGTAGCACTTAAACCCGAAGAAAATTTCACTTTTGATGTTATAGGATTTGATCAACAAGATGAACCAATACAGATTAATAAAGTAGATTGGCAATGTACTCAAGGGGGAAGAATTAACGCCAATGGAACTTTTATAGGAGGTTATGAAAAGCGTGAAGTTACGGTTAATGCGACAGTCGAAGGAATTACTCAATCAGTTACAGTTACGTTGCTCCCAGTTTTAAGACGATTAGAGATTTATCCTGAAAAAGTAGTAAAGCTCCAGCCTGGTGAATGCCAAAAATTTACAGCAGTAGGCTTAGACCAATATGGCAATCGAATAGATACTGGAAAAATATCTTGGGAAACAACAGGTGGAAAAATTGACCCAAGCGGTAATTTTACTGCCGATCATAATGCGAAAGGTACATTTAAGGTAAGAGCTACTGTTACTGAAATATCTGAATCTGGGGTAAGGGCTAAACTCTTAATCTTGGGAATATACATGAGGCTTTTATATCGTGTATTTTCATTGGTTAATTTTACCCAAAGTAATTTCATCCTCAAGTCGGCTGTCGAGCTTATAAAAAGTAATTTTACGACTGGTCAACAAACAGAACAAGCAGAAAATACAGAAACAGATTTTACAAATGAAGAAACCGAGATCCTTGGTTTTGATATAGAAGCGTGGTTACAGAAAAACATCTTTAAGATTGTCGCTCGGATTCTAGACTTGGCGGGTGAATTATTTATTAATGCCGCTAAGATTAGTGCTTCTGTTGAAGTTATTGTAGTTCCTGTATTGAGACAATTAGAAATTTCTCCTAAAAAAGTACAACTTAAGCTTAATCATAATTTAACTTTTACTGCTAGAGGATTTGATCAGCAAGGGGATCTGATGAGGCCAGGGAATATAATCTGGCGTGCAACAAGTGGCAATATAAATTCAGATGGTAAATTTATCGCTGGAAAAAGTATCGGTCAAGTTAAAATAACCGCCCTTGTTGGAGAGATTTATGATTCTACATTCATAAATGTAGTTGAGGATCAGAAATTAACACTACCACCATTAACACTTCTACCCAATCCTGCACCTGCACCTGCACCTGCACCTGCACCTACAGAGACAGTTGAGCGGGATCATGAACAAGATGATGATTTTGATGATGATTTTGATGATGATTTTGATGATGATTTTGATGATGATTTTGATGATGATTTTGATGATGATGTCTTCAAAGATAATTATTTTTATAAGTATTATTTTGCTGAATATATTTATGAGAATGATATCGATATAAGAGGTAATTATTTTTCTGGGGAGTATTTTTATTGCGATAAATTTCCGAATAAAATCGAGGCGTGGTTTTACAGAAGCCAGCTTTTTTACTACGATGGTTATAGTATTAATGATGTACTCGATGGTTATAGTATTTAATGATGTACTCGCTCATGATGATTATTTAAATTAGATGGATGCTAGGAACTTTTTCGAGTATCTAATAGAGTAATGAAAAATTAATTTATGAATAAAATACCATAATTCACAGAGTAAACTAACTAAGGTGTTTAATTTTAAATACTTAACAAACAGTTAATAAATACTGTTATAATATACCGTCCGGGGATGACTAGACCCGACACCTACCCACAAACTATGCAAGCCATCCAAATTACCACATTCCAAGCTTTGTGGCGCAGCTTGGGCCTGATAATCAAAGCCGCACCAATAGAACTCCGCCATTTAATAATACTCAACATTATCAGCGGTGCGGCCCCATCTGCCGTCCTATTCTTAGATAAATTAATCATTGATGAAGTATCTCGGTTGCTGTCGCAAACCCAAACAGCACAGCCCTTTACTTTAATGCTTTCCCGGCCAATCTTGCTGTGGAGTATTGGCGGAGTCTTAAGTCTCAAGTTAGTTGGTGATGCCCTAGACACAATGAACTCTTTTGTCGCGACATCTTTGCGCGATCGCGTTCAAGGCTTTGTCGAAGGAAAAGTCCTCGAAAAAGTCGCCAATTTCGACGATATTGCCCTCTTTGAAAACCCGGAACTATTAAATATAGTAGAACTCGCAAAAAGCGGAGTAGCCAAAATACAGCAACTAGCCTTTACCATCAGCATGACCATCACGGGAATTTTTATATTTATTCCATCGATAGGCCTTGCTGCTGCAATAGCTTGGTGGGTGCCATTGCTGATGTTAATCTCATCATCTCCCTCAATTTATACCCAAAGAAAATATAGCAGAATCATCTGGAGAGTTCAAAGAAAGCAAGCTAAAATCAGCCGCGAAATGAACTTATCCGCTCGAGTATTGACGGACGAAGAATATGCTAAAGAATTGCGTTTGTTTGGCTTGCAGGAACTTTGGCTCAAACGCTGGCAGGATCAGTTTTTGCAATTTTTTAGCGAGATGCAGCAAATCCGAAAAAAAGGAGCTTTTGTTGTACTTTTCTGGTCGATGTTTAGTAGAATCGGAGTGGCTTTGCCATTTATCTATGTAGTAATGGGAGCTTTGGGTGGTCGCTATACTTTGGGCGATTTAGCACTCTATTCTGGTTTGATTGTTCAAGTAAAGCAAAGTTTGCATATGCTGATTAGCACTTCTACTAATTTGTACGATATCTCTCTCAGCGTTAGTCCGATTTTTCAACTGTTGGAACTCAAGCCAGAATTGCAGTCGCCGCTTGGAGATGTAGCATCTCGCCTGCCGAGTTTACCAGATGGCGGGCAAGATGCCCGTGCCACAAAAGATAAAATTGGCATCGAGATTAAGCATCTATCTTTCTGCTATCCCGGTAGCAATAAAAGCACGGTTGAAGATATCAACTTAACCATTAATCCGGGTGAAATGCTAGTGCTTGTTGGTGAAAATGGCGCGGGTAAAACAACTCTTGGCAAACTCCTCGGCCGCCTGTACGACC
Organism: Microcoleus sp. D2_18a_B4; assembly: GCF_036702475.1. Lineage (NCBI taxonomy): Bacteria > Bacillati > Cyanobacteriota > Cyanophyceae > Oscillatoriales > Microcoleaceae > Microcoleus > Microcoleus sp. D2_18a_B4. The sequence continues at coordinate 109,584 of NZ_JAUBTL010000014.1, read as the reverse complement.
CGACAAGTGGTACGATCGCCTGGAACGGCAAAGATTTGCGATCGTACTCTCTAGCATACGTGCGATCGCGCATCGCCGTCGTTATGCAAGATTACGCCCGTTTCCCCTCCACAGTTCGCGAAAACGTCGGTTTCGGCGACTTGCTTTCACTGTCAGATGACACCGCAATTAATGAAGCTATTTCCGAAGCAGGAATTAGCGCCAAAGTCAATAGTCTTGCCGCAGGTTTAGAGACACCGTTGGGGAAACAATTAGAAGACGGCATAGACTTATCGGGGGGACAGTGGCAAAGAATTGCGATCGCCCGCGCCTTAATGCGGCTTTCTACAGCCGAAGTGCTCATTTTTGACGAACCAACCGCCGCCCTCGACCCCAAGACAGAACACGAAATTTACAGCATCTTCCGCCAAATAGCCGCCGGGAAAACAACCATAGTCATCAGTCACAGATTGGGATTAGCAAAAATTGCCGATCGCATCGCCGTGATGGAAAACGGTAAAATAGCAGAAATAGGAACTCACGACGAATTGATAGCATCAAACGGAATTTACTGCTCAATGTTCACCCGTCAAGCTAGCAGCTATATTTAGAGTTAAACAAACAGTCCGCCAGGGGTTAAAACCCCTGTCTCATAGCGAAAGTCGGTTGAAACTCACATCTTGCACCATTCTCAAGAACAGGCTTTCCGGCCTGTTCCACAAAGAGTGAATTTTGTTGTGGAACAGGCCGGAAAGCCTGTTCATAAAAAGCTTACTGAGAATGGTGCAACATCTCAGTTTCAACCGACTGGGGAGATATTGCAATGCTTGTTCAAAAATGTGTCTTTCAGTCCTCTTTGAGAGGACTTTTGCTATGAGACGGGGGTTTTCAACCCCCGGCGGACTTGTGGGTTAGCGTGGGGAATTTGGCGCGGGTGATTGTGATCAATTATCGCGGATTTGCGCTCTAATTTCTCTCGTTAGGTGGCGAGAAACCGAGTTTCTGCGACAATTTTCAGTTGAGTACGAGAAATATCGGAAGAAACCCGATTCCTGGGATGATTGTGCGAGATAGATTTATGAGAGATTAATCTCATTTGTTTTGTGGCAAAGTCTCGATCTCCCCTAGCCCCCCTTAAAAAGGGGGGGACAAAAGTCAAATACAAATTCCCGCTTCTTAACGAGAGGACAAAAGTTCGATTCAAAGTCAACCCCTACTCCCCCTTCTTAAGGGGGATTTAGGGGGATCTAGCCTTCGAGGTAAAGCAGAGATACCTGTTTTACTGTTGAATGCGATCTTTTTGAGAAAATTGTCAGAAAGTGCGAGTTATAATAAAACCAACCTAGTTGGCGATAATATCAACGATGGAAACTATAACTCTCAACCTACCTGCAGCCGTCGCTTTAACCGACGAACAATTTTATCAATTGTCCATCGCTAATGAAGAGTGGCGATTAGAACAAACCCCCGAAGGAGAACTAATTATTATGCCTCCAACAGGCGGCGAAAGCGGCATCAGAAATTCCGATTTGACTACAGACCTAAATTTGTGGAATCGTCAGACTCGATTGGGAAAAGTCTTTGACTCTTCGACTGTCTTTCAATTACCTAACGGTGCGAAGCGTTCCCCTGATGCTGCTTGGGTACTCCTAGAACGTTGGGAAGCATTATCCGCAGAAGATAAGCGCAAATTTCCTCCCCTGTGCCCGGACTTTGTAATAGAATTGCGATCGCAAACTGATTCCCTAGAAACATTGCGGGCTAAAATGCGGTATTATCGAACTAACGGCTGTCGCTTAGGTTGGCTAATTGACCCCCAAACGCCCTTAGTAGAAATCTATCGCTTGTCTGAAGATGTAGCAGAAGTGATTAATTTCTCTTTTGACCAACCGCCTACACTTTCGGGTGAAGATGTACTTCCCGGATTTCTTCTAGATATTACACCTATTCTCAATCCTTGAATCTCGATCCATTTTCTTTAGTTTGCTGGCGAGAAACCGGGTTTCTGCGACAATTTTTGGTTGAGTACGAGAGATTTAGGAAGAAACCCGGTTTTTGGGATTCACTGCGTGGCGAGAAACCGGGTTTCGGCAACAATTTTTGGTTGAGTACGAGAGATATAGGAAGAAACCCGGTTTCTGAGATTCTTGTGCCTCCGAAAAGTCGATCGCAAATTATCTCCCCGTTAGAGTATCCGCATAAGGATCGGGCAAAGCTTGCTGCACCTCCAAAAGCGGCAAAGGATCTCCAGTCAACGGTTGGCTAATCAAATTTTTTTTTAGCCCATCTCCCCGGCGATCGCGCTCTTGCAGCTTCAGCAATTCCTCTTGATAAACAGCAACAATTCGCCCTAAACTCAGCACCAAATCATCCCAATTATCATCTCCCACCAACTTCTCCGAAATTCCCTCAAATAACTCTCCCGCTTGCCTTTTTTGGACATAAGCTTTCAAAAGCTTTCCCGACTTTTGCAAAACGGCCTGATAAATATCCCCATCAGACCACCACAGCCCCTGTTGACTCAGCAGCCAAGTCAAAATATACTCGCGAGCGTGTTGCTCCTTCACCCAGGCCGCGAGATACTGCAAATCTTCCATAGTTACAACCGTCTCCTAAAATTTCCTTAAAATGTCCGCTTGTTTGTATCTACCGTTACCGCGATCGACATAATACCTGCCTTATCATCACCTGCCCGCGTCATTAATATCCCTTAAATCTTAAAAAAACCCTACTGATTTACCAAACAGCAATTCTGAGAATATAAAAATAAACCTAAACCTCCTAGGTCTATTGTCCAATACTTTTAGTCCACCGGAAAGCGGTACACCCCGCCTCGCTTTCCTCTCTCGCAAATCAATCCTCAAGCGGGAACAACCAGCGGGTTATTAGCATGACAAAGCAAAATTTTGGTTTAATCGGTCTAGCAGTGATGGGCGAGAACCTTGCCCTCAACGTCGAAAGCAGAGGCTTCTCCGTGGCTGTGTACAACCGCACAGCAGCTAAAACCGACGACTTCATGGCCCTGCGCGCCCCCGGCAAGAACATTGTAGCCGCCAAGACTCTGACAGAATTCGTCGATGCCCTAGAAACCCCGCGCCGAATCTTAGTCATGGTGCAAGCTGGGAAACCCGTAGATGCGGTCATCGATCAGCTCAAACCCATGCTGTCACCGGGCGACATGATTATTGACGGTGGCAACTCGCTCTACGACGACACCGAACGCCGCACCAAAGATTTAGAATCGATCGGACTGGGATTTGTCGGCATGGGCATCAGCGGCGGCGAAGAAGGCGCGCTGAATGGTGCTAGCTTGATGCCCGGTGGCACGCAAACAGCTTACGGCCTACTAGAGCCAATTCTCACCAAAATTGCTGCTCAAGTAGATGACGGCCCCTGCGTGACTTTCATCGGCCCTGGTGGCGCTGGCCACTACGTGAAAATGGTTCACAACGGCATTGAGTACGGGGATATGCAGCTCATTGCTGAAGCCTACGATTTGCTCAAAAACGTTGGTGGATTGAACGGCCAGCAGTTGCAGGAAGTTTTTGCCGAATGGAATACCACAGACGAACTCAACTCGTTTTTGATTGAAATTACGGCTAACATTTTCAAGTACAACGACCCGGAAACTAAGCAACCCTTAGTTGAGGTAATTATGGACGCAGCCGGTCAAAAAGGTACCGGCCGCTGGACGGTAATGAGTGCTTTGGAATTGGGCGTGAGCATTCCCACAATTATCGCTGCGGTGAATGCGAGAATCATGTCTTCTTACAAAGACGAGCGCATCAAAGCTTCCCAAGAACTAACCGGGCCTAGCGGCAAGTACGAAGGCGATACTAAAGAGTTTGTGAACAAAGTCCGGGATGCGCTTTACTGCTCGAAGATTTGCTCCTACGCGCAAGGCATGGCGCTGTTGAGCGCGGCATCGAAGTCGTACAACTATGACTTAAGTTTGAGCGAAATTTCCAGAATTTGGAAGGGTGGCTGTATCATTCGGGCTGGATTTTTGGACAAGATTAAAACAGCTTTCAAGGACGATCCCACGTTGCCGAATTTGCTGTTAGCGCCGGAGTTCAAACAGAGCATTCTCGATCGCCAATCGGCTTGGCGAGACGTGTTGGCTACTGCTTGCCAACTGGGGATTGCAGTGCCAGCATTTAGCGCCTCGCTGGACTATTTCGACAGCTACCGACGCGAAAGATTGCCACAAAACCTCACGCAAGCTCAGCGTGATTATTTTGGGGCTCACACCTACGAACGCACCGACAAACCGCGCGGTGAATTCTTCCACTCTGAGTGGACGCAGACTGCTAAAGAGTCGCTGCAAACCGGTACTACGGACTAATTAATTTTTGTAGGGTGCGTTTCGGCGCACCTTACAGCTCAACCATGAGATTACTGTCAACTACTCTTTTTCCTGAACCCACACGGATACTGAACCGCCTTGACAGCGAAACTCGCCCCAACCCCACTCGTTAGTAGAAACAGGTTCCTGAATATGCCCTGTTAAATCCACAAACTTAGCATGAGGTTTACCAACTTCCATCCACTTGGAACCCTCCGGGCCGTCACTCATAATTACTGCCATTGCCTGTGGATGTTTCCCATCGCCCAATCTCGTCCAGCCAATTGTATTCCAATGATCGAAATAGTCATATTGAGGGCCGTAGGCGAAGTGTTTGCGAGCATGAAGAAACTTGTCAATTAGCGATCGATGAGAGGGCATAACAATCTTATACCGATTGCGATCACGCCCCCTATCTTCATATTCTGCACCGTAATAATCGCCGTAGAAAACGCAGGGATAACCTTCTCTTCGCAATAGAATAATCGCATAAGCAAGAGGTTTAAACCAGGGTTCTACCACAGATTCAAGTGCTTGCAGCGGTTGGGAGTCGTGGTTTTCGACAAACGTTACTGCATGAGCCGGTTGCTGCTGCATCATTGTACCGTCTAAGATGCGCCGCATATCGTAGTTACCACCTTGTTTGCTGGCGTAATGAAAGTTGTAATGCAGCGGCACATCAAAAACTGACATTTTGCCCTTAACTGAACCGACATACCAGTGCAGGATATCGATATTTGGTGCCCAATACTCACCGACAACAAACAAATCTTTGCCGACATATCGCTCCATTTCATCCAACCATTCCGCAAAAAACCAAGACGATATGTGCTTGATTGCATCTATACGGAAACCGTCGGCACCTGTTGTGTCGAGATACCACTTACCCCAGCGTGTAATTTCATCTCGTACCCATTGATCCTGGAAATCCAGATCGCACCCCATTAAATATGCAAAATTGCCATTTTCTAGGGCAACATAATCATCAAAAACTCTCCCTTCTACCAAATAGACTGTGCCGCGATCGTCTGAATTGTATTCGTTGTAGTCTACTGCGTCAAAATGCCACCAGTGCCATTCAAATTGGGAATATTTACCTTTGCGTCCGGGAAAGTTAAAATGGGTGTAGCTTTTGATTTCTTGCAACCCACCTTTGGGATTTAGCCGATTGTTGTGAGGATAAGGAGTTGCCTTAAATATCTCTGCTGCATCTGCACCCATTTTGTGGTTGATAACTACATCGGCATAGACTTGAACCTGAGATTTGTGTAGGGCTGCGATCGCATCCAAATATTGCTGCTTAGTACCATATTTGGTGCGTATTGAATTTTTTTGGTCGAATTCTCCCAAATCAAATAAGTCGTAAACCCCATATCCAACGTCGCTTTGCCCGGCCATTCCTTTGTAAGCTGGGGGCAGCCACAGTGCCGTAAAACCCGCATCTGCCAATTCTTTCGCTTGGTTTTTCACCTCATCCCACAGGGTTCCTCGATCGGGAATGTACCAGTGGAAATATTGCATCATCGTGCCGTTGATATCTGCCATTTTGCACCCTTGTCTTGAGATGATACTGATAATTTAAACCGATCTTAGGCTATAGCCTTGCCCATTGTCACTGTATTCGCAGTAATTTTGGCTAAACCTACGGTTTGGGTGTGATTAAAGTTTTGTTACAGTTCTCAACTATAAAATCCCTTGACTTTCGCATGACTCTTTGAAGCATACTTGAACTTGAGTGCAGACAAAAAGCCCCAGCCAAGATCGGGAATCTAAAAGAATCAGTAAGTAAGATCACAATGTGCTTGCGATCTTAGTTGTGATCTGAGTAGATAACTATACTGAGCAAATCTGCTACCATCATAACTACTCCTTTTAAAAATATGTAATTTTATGAAATCTTTTATTGTAAGAGGCGCTGCCGTTGTGGGTGTGATTGCGACATCGGTATTGGATACATTGAAAGAAGAAGAGGAAAAAAAGCGTTTATTAGACAGTGGTATTCTGGAAGTGGATGAAATGACGGGAAAAGAGTTTGAGAAATTTCTAGAGGTTCATTTTATAAACTGTGGTTATACTGTTACTTTAACTCAAGATAGTCAAGATTATGGGGCGGATTTAATTTTATACAAAGATGGCTCCAAAACCGTGGTTCAAGCGAAAAGGAGCAAAAATCCAGTTGGTATTAAAGCAGTTCAAGAAGTCGCAGGAGCAGTCAGACATTACAAAGGCAATAAAAGCCTAGTAATCACCAACAACAGATTTACAGAAAATGCTTGCAAACTTGCTAAATCTAACGAGGTCGAGTTATGGGATAGAAAAAAACTCATCGAATTCATCCTGACAGCTAAAAATTGTAAATAACTTATTTATCAAAGTAAGTTATATATAAAAGATGCACTGCTTTCCCGGTATATTTAATCTCACTGATCCATCATGCTACAAATTTCTAACACTGTGTTCATAGACGATCGCGAAATCGAGATTAGTGCGATTCGCTCTCAAGGCGCGGGGGGGCAAAATGTCAATAAGGTGGCAAGTGCGATTCACTTGCGCTTTGATATCCCAGCTTCCTCATTGCCCGATCGCTACAAGGAGCGTTTGTTGCAAATCAACGACCAGCGCATCACCTCCGAAGGTGTGATTGTCATCAAAGCCCAGGAACACCGCAGCCAGGAACAAAACCGGGAGGAGGCTTTGAGACGGCTGCAAGAACTGATTAAAAGTGCGATCGTCATACCGAAACCGCGCAAACCCAGCAAAGCGACTCGTAGTTCCCAGCGCAAGCGTCTCGACAGCAAAACCAAGCGAGGGCAAATTAAAGCTCTGAGAGCGAAAATTACCGATTGAGGGATGAAAGGTCGATCGGGCTTTTTGACTTTTTAGTTGTCAGTCGGGATTTGGTGGGCCTAAGTCGTCAGGTAAATCGTTAAGCGTTTTTCCCAAAGCTTTGCAAAGAGCTTTCATTTGAGCAATGGTCAGTTCGGGTTCGTCTAGTCCTCGTTCCCATTTGCTAATGGCTTGCTGACTTAAGGTTTTTGTGCGGGTTTTGTCGGGAATTTGCTTTGCTAAAGCGGATTGCGATAAACCAGCAGCTTCCCGCAAGATTTGCAGTGCTGGTATATCTTTGGACTCTTGAGTTTGTTTCTTTCTGGGCATATCATAGCAAATTCACAACCAAAGTTGTTGACAATTTAATGGAATACAACTAAGGTTGTTTAAGATAGAGACAACAGAAAGGCGGCTCCTTTAGCCGGACGGTGGAAACGCTTTGGTTTAGCGAGCTGCCTTATTTGTAGTTTCTACCCATTATGCCTGCATACCCTTAGTATTTTCCGGGCTTGGGTGCATGACTCAAGCCCCTTTCCCTAGACTTTTCCGAACCCCTGCGGGTTAGTTATCGTTCGATGAGGGCTCACGACTTGGTAAGTCATCGGGAATTTTAGTTACGTCTAATCCTAAAAGCTCAAACATAGTTTTTAGAGAAACCTGGTACAGGTTAGCCATAGCAAGTATGTTTTCAGCATTAGGTAGAGCCTTGCCTAATTCCCAGTCAGCTTGTCTTCGCTCGGAAATTCCGATTTTTTCTTTGACTTGAGGGCGTGTTAGTCCAGCTTGTTCTCTGAGTAGTCTCAATGGAGACTTCTCCTTTTCTTGTAAATCTTCTTCTATCATAGGACGAAAAATTCATGATGTAAACGTCTTGACAAAGACTTGAATAAGACGTAAACTTCATGTTGGTAGGCAAAACAAAGGCCGCTCAACGAGCCTCCAAGGTCAAAATGCAGGTTTGAAGAACCGCCTTATTTGTTGTGTCTATCAATTGTGCTTGCATACCCAAGCGTATTTTCGGGGGTTGGGCGCATACCTCAAGCCCCTTTTTTCTCAACGCCGAGGAGGTGATGCCATGTAAAAGGTCGATCGACCTCACAGGACAGCCCAACTCAAAATTGTATCAGCAGTAATAATTTTTTAACTGTTGGTTTAATTTAATTGCTAATTCGGCCCAAAGCTCTCTGGAAGTTCATCGATTTTTTCTATTTTTAGTTCTCGGCAAATAGCTTTCAACTGAAAGAGAGAAAATTTTGGTTCTGTGGCTCCAGATATCCATCTATGATACGTGGCCCGGGGAATCCCGCATCTAAAAGCAAACTCATCTTGTGATAAGTCTGTTTTGTTGATTCTTAGGGCTTCCAATGGTGAATTGCCCTCCTGTCTTCGTTCTTTTCTTGATGACATTGTAACATAAATCTCAAATTGAGATGTCATACTTGACAAATTTAAATCGACATCTCATAATGAGATACAAGTGACAGAACAAAAGCTGGCCGGTCAGGGCGAACAGCCAAAACCTACAGTTTTGAATAACCGCCTTGAGGTGATGCCATGTAAAAGGTCGATCGACCTCACAGTACAACCCGACTCAAAATTATATCAAAGATCCAGACCAAAACTTCAATTTTGCGATCGCACAACTTCCGTGCTATCGTGCCCTTTCTCGAACCATTCCAGATCATGTCCACATCAATTGACAACTTCTACCTAGGCGATGTCGCCTCCAACTTTCACTTTGCAGGCCCGCTGCTAGACTTTGAAGAAGAAATCCAGAATCAATCTCCCTTTCACGATTTAGACTACCTGACAGGCGAAATTAAAAGGGGATTCCTAGACTACGTGCGTCAAGGAATCATGCTGGACGCCATCCGAAAGCTGCGATTGTACAAAGACAAGTTCAAAACTTTTAAAAGTTACTGCGAACAAGCATTAGGTCGGCAGTATTTTTACTGCACACAAATCATCAAATCTGCGAGCATTTGCCTGCGCTTAATTAAAGCAGGATTTGAGATTTTGCCTAGCTGCGTTGCTCAAGTTGTCCCTTTGTTCAAACACGCAATTACCGACCAATATGGCGACTGTCGTTTACAGGAAAAGTGGCAAGAAGTTGTTGATGTCATACCAAAAGAAAGGATTACCGCAGTAACTATTGCCGAAACAGTTGACAACAATCCCAACCTCCGGCTCAAACAAATTCGCATTAAAACCGACACCTACGCCCTTTTAACGAAAAAAGCAGCCGCAGCCGGACTGTCAATTTCGGAATTTTTGGCAAGGTTGGTTGGCGAATACAATCCCAGAAATTCAGACCAGCCAGCGGAACATACTCCCGAACAAGAGGAGATTTTAGACCAATTAGACGCGGAGTTTAAGAAGCCGACCACGGAACCGACTTCAACTTCTGCCCCAGGAAAAGTTAAGTCTAAAGGTTTTGGAGTCAAAGTTGAGCCTAAAGGTGGTAAAACGGAAGTGAAGGCGAAAACTTCGGAAAGGGAAGTTAAGGCGAAAACTTCGGAAGGTGAAGTTAAGTTCAAAAATCGGCAAACTGAAATCAAAGCCGAGAAACAGTCGAATTCATTTAATGAGAAAAATCATGAAGTCATCTGCCCAAAATCCTATCATGCGTCAACTGAAATTAATGGAGGCTCAACTGAACGAAATTCAGTGCCACCTTATTAAAGCCAGTGTGTTGAATTGGTGGCAAATAGTTTTGCCTGACGGTCAGAAAATTGCGATCGAGCACGCGGGCGGCGGACACTGGATTTTTCGGGCTAACGGGCTTGAGAAATTTCATCCAGAAGTGCGGCTAGCGGTGTTAAGGGCGATCGCCCAAGGCTGTCGCCGGTAAGTTATCAGGGGGTTTTTCCCTTTGGCGTCTCAAGTAGTCCTGCGGGTGAGGACACGGCTGTGATGCCGTGTCCCGGAAGGGGCTGGTGGGCGGACACTACTACCACGTCTTCTGAAATAGTCAAACCAAAAGCTTTATGCACTTTTTCTAAAGTAAAATCACTGTAAGCCCTTTGATTTTTTCCCTTATTTTACAGAATGGCTGACCTTGACTTATTCTGTCACCGTTCGTGTGGAACTGAGCCGAAGATCAGCGCAAAACAGAACTCTTAGTGAGATCGAAAACCTAAAACCCTTGATTTATAAATGATGGAAATTCATGGACACAACTGGACTCGAACCAGTGACCCCTACGATGTCAACGTAGTGCTCTAACCAACTGAGCTATGCGTCCTCACGAATTCCTAATGTAGCAGAACATTCGATCGCCTGTCAAGCATAAATAGGAAATTTTTTAAGCAGGCACTCTTGACATCGCCCCTAATGCCCAATCCCCCGCCAAATCTTCACAGTTCGATCGCCCGCACCGCTAGCCAAACTCCCCCCATCAGCACTAAACGCCACCGACAAAACCTCCCCCCCGTGGCCCGTCAGAATTTCCAGCAAACCCCCCGTACCCGCATCCCACAAATAAATCGTGCCATCCCGACTCCCCGTCGCCAAAACCCGACCATCGGGACTCAACGCCACACACAAAACATCCCCAGAATTGTCCCTCATACTCCGCAACAGCGTCCCTCGCCCCTGTGCATCCACCCGCCACAGCTTCGCCGTACCATCCCGACTCCCCGTCGCCAAAACAGATCCCCCCCCAGCCCCCCCTTGAGAAGGGGGAGAGATAGAAGAAATCGCAGCAAAAACGATCGCCCGCACCCAATCTCCGTGCTCTGCTAAAGTACAAATCGATCGACCATTTTGCCAATCCCACAACTGCACAGTCTTGTCCCGACTGCCGCTAGCCAAAAACTCCCCGCCAGAACTAAAAGCCACCGCCTCCACCCCGCCAGCGTGACCAGTCAAAGCCGACATCCGCCTTCCCTTATTCAAATTCCACAACTGCACAGTTTTGTCCCGACTGCCGCTAGCCAAAACCTGACCATCCCGACTAAACGCCACAGCAGAAACCCTGTCAGAATGACCAGCCAAAGCGTACCACCACTTACCCTTATTCAAATCCCAAATATGAATCATTTTGTCCCGGCCGCCACTAGCCAAAGTCGCGCCATCAGGACTAAACGCCACACAAGTCACCCAGTCAGAATGACCCGTGAGAGTGTACCACCGCCTACCAGTCTCCAACTTCCACATCTCAATCGTCTTGTCCTCACTGCCGCTAGCTAAAGTCGCGCCATCAGGACTGAAAGCTACCGAGGTGACAGCATTAGAATGCCCTACCAGAGTATGAACACACCTCCAAGTAGGCGCGCGTGCCGGTACAACCCGCTGCATCGGCGGCACAGGTAAAATAGTGCCTGCAACCGTTGGCGGCACTGCATTCTGCACCACAGGCGTCCTCTGCGGCACGGGAATTTTAGGCGCTGGTAGGGGCGGTGCCCCCGTGCCCGCCCCCGTGCCCGCCCCCGCCGACTGCTGCGGCTGCAAATCTTTCAATACCTCAGCTACAGATTTGTAGCGGCGACTGAGACTTGGTTCGATCATTTTGTCGAGGATGCGACTTAATTTCGGATCAATTTGAACCTTCAAAAAGTCTCGCCAAACCCAAGCATCTTGATTGATATCGAACAAATCAAAAGGAGATATTTGAGTCAGCAAATAAATGCAAGTTACTCCCAAACTATACAAATCACTGGCATAAACCGCTTGACCTCTAATTTGTTCCGGCGCCACGAATTCGGGAGAACCGATGACTGTACCGGTTTCTCTCAAACCCTCCACAAGTTTTGCAGCGCCAAAATCCACTAAAACTAATTCCCCGGTTAATGTTGGGTAAGTATAAATGGTGGGAGTTTGAGAAAGGCGGCGGCGGATAATATTGGGGGGTTTAATATCTCGGTGAATTACACTGCGATCGTGCACGAACTGCAATACTGGCAATAAATCCTTCAGCAGACTGAGAATCTTACTTTCGCTGAAAGGCCCACTCCGCGCCAACTCTTCCTGTAAATTCTGACCTTCTATAAATTCCTGTACCAAATACTGATAGCGTTCCTGCTGAAAGTGCGCCAACAATTCTGGAATTTGCGGGTGTTTCCCCAACTCGTCCAGCCGCACCGCTTCTCGGTTGAATAATTCTGCTGCTTTCTCGCTGCTGCTGGTACCTTGGGATAGCGGGAAAAACTGTTTAATTGCACAGCGCGGTTTTGAGGGTTTGTCTTGGTCTACTGCTAAAAAAGTGCGGCCGAAACCGCCGCGCCCAAGGGGTTTGATGGCGCGGTAACGCTCTCTGAGCAACAGTTTGGAGCCGCAATTCAGGCAGAATTGAGTACGATCGGCATTTTGCGGGTTTTGACAGGCGGGGTTTAGGCAATAACTCATAACTAAACCGAGAAGGAATCAGCAGCACATCTCTATGATACTGACGCCCAAGCGCGATCGACTCTCGCGTTACAATTAAAAACCAAAGGACTAAAGTCCTCAGAATTTAAGATGTGGCTTTCACTTTCAGAGCATACTCTTTAAACCTTTCCAAGTCAGCCTGAATTGTCGATTCAACCACGCGGCCCAGAAATAGGTTATCCATCAATTTTCCCAGCCAGCCGGGAATTCCGTAAGCCACTGTCAGCTTGACGATACTGCTGTCTTTGCGATCGTAAAATCTTACGGCACCTCGATTTGGTAAGCCGTCTACCGATTCCCACTGAATTATCTGATTCGGCACTAATTTGAGAATCCGAGAAAGCCAGCTAAATTCTAACCCGCCCGTTGCGAGTTTCCAGCGAGACAATTCTGGATCTTCTTCAAGAACATGAACAGATTCTATCCACTTCATCCAGCGCGGCATTTGCTCTAAATCTGACCAGAGTTGCCACGCTAATTCGATGGGAATTGCCACTTCTACTTGGACACTGTGTTCTAACCAATCAGTCATGGGATTTTAGATTTTAGATTTTAGATTTTAGATTGAAGAATTGTTTCTTTTTTTCTTGTTACCAGGCTCTGCCTGGTAACACAGATCCAGAGGCTCCGCCTCACTTTTCCTCTCGAATACTGGAGGCAGAGCCTCCTGATCGCCCTTCCCAGGCAGAGCCTGGGAACGAGAGAAAACGATAGAAGACTAAGGACTAATGACTGTAAGCTTCGAGAATTGCCTTAGCGGCTTGATGGCCTGAAAGTGTCGCTCCTTCCATACTATCAATGTAGTCTTGCTGAGTGTAACTTCCTGCTAGAAAGAAATTGGCGATCGGGGTTTTTTGAGCAGGGCGGAAAACATCCATTCCCGGTGCTTCGCGATACAAAGATTGAGCGAGCTTAACTACACTGTACCAAGTCATGTTTAATTCCCGCGCTGAGGGAAATAAATCCTGAACTTGCTTAAGTACGTGTTGGGCGATCGCCTCATTGCTTTGTTTAATAAACGGATCTCCCGGTGTCAGCACCAACTGGAGCAGCGAACCTTGTCCTTCTTTATAATAATCCTTGGGACTTGCCAGCGCTAGGTCTGCAAAACAGGAAAAGTCTGCATCTGCTGAATACAGCAAATTATCGATTCCTACAGCGTGGCTCAACTGTTTGCGCTTGGCTTCGTCTTCCAGTTCAGTTACCCAACCGTCGAACCGCAATTGTACTGTAGCAACTGGCACAGCATCTAACTTATAAATGTTGTCAAATTCTGACCATTTGCGCCAAGCTGGGGGCAATATTTTCTGAATTCCTGGCACGTCGCAGGCGAAAACGTAAGCGTCTGCGGTAATATTTTCTTCTGTTTCGCCGTTGGCTACTACCAAGCCTGTTACGCGGGTTTCTTCGCCTTCTTCAAACTGAATTTCTCGGACTCTGCGCCGCGTGTAAATTTTTGCTCCTTTCTTTTCCAAATATTCCACAATTGGTTTGTGCAAATATTCGTTGGGAGAACCAGCCAGCATCCGCATGACCGAGGCTTCGGTTTTCGATGCAAAGAATTGAAAGATTGTCAACATACACCGGGCAGAAATATTTTCCGTGTCGATAAAACCCAGTGCGTAGGCGATCGGATTCCACATTCTTTTGAGCGAGTTTTGGTTGCCACCTTGACTGCGGAACCAGTCAGCGAAGCTAACTTTATCCAAATCGCGGATAGTTTTCATCGCTCCTTCAAAGTCTATCAAACCTCGGACGATCGGGCTAGTTCCCAGGGCGATCGCATTTTGAATTTTGTCTTGTACGGATAGCTGGGATGTAGTAAAAAATGCCTTCAATCCGTGCAAAGGAGCACCCACGGGAAAGCGAAAATCCAAAGAACCAGTTTCGCCGCCTCGATTGATAAAAGTGTGGACGTGTTCTTTGAGGAGCAAATCGTCAAAAGCCCCCACTTTTTTCATCAGGGCAAATAAGTTATAATAGCAGCCGAAGAAGACGTGCAAACCCATTTCAACGTGATTGCCGTCTGGATCTACCCAACTGCCGACTTTGCCGCCGACAAAGGGGCGGGATTCAAAAATTTCTACTTCGTGGCCGGCTTCCACTAAATCGACTGCTGTGGTCATTCCAGCCAGTCCCGCACCTGCGATCGCAACCCGCATTTTACCTATCCTTTCCAGTATTTTTACAGATTGTAACAAATTTTAGAATTTCCGAAACATTCAAAGTTCATAAATGCCGATCGACACTTGTACAGCCCTCTGAATTCTGGCTAGGACATCGGCACTAATTTGACCATAAGGGCCTTGTTCTAGGAACGTCTGCCGCAAAGCAGAAACGTTTTCACATACAGCTAGAGAATCAGCTTGCAATCCTCCCTCACCTGCTGGAATCAAGACACGAGTTGGATTTTCTACTCCTGCAAGGTTACTTGTGAAAGGAACAACAATTACAGAATCAGTAAACTCGTTGCGGATAAGCTGTGGAGCATTTAAACCAGTAACGAGGCTAGTAGGGTGCGTCATTCGCGAACCCTTACGCTGAAACGGAAAACCTTAGATGCTGACGCACCTTACGCAAGTCCTTTAAATGCCGAACAGCTTATCGGGAGAAACCACAACTACAGGTCTTTTTTTGGTATCTCCTAACTGACGCAAAGCCCTTGAAAGATAAATCTCACCTTGGCGAGGATAAGTTTTTCCTGTTGAGTTAGAGTCCATCGCTGCTCCATGTTTCTTCTATCTGTTCCTCTACAAAATTAAACCACTCTTTTTCCTCCTCAATATCTTCTGGGCTGCGGTTTTGATAAAACTTCCGCAACTTACAGCAGATTCCACATTTATGAAGTACACCCGCCTATAGTTAGCTCGCCGTAGGGACACGGCACTGCCGTGTCCCTACACTTCACAAACCTGGAATCCGCTGTATCTTCTATTTGCTTAGCGTACCAGAGACGGAGAGCTTGTTCGATCGCCTCCGTCCAATCATCAGTAAGTTGGTCTATTTTATCAGCGAATTCAGCATCAAGGGCGACTAACACTTCTCGCTTTTGAGTAGAATTTGACATAATCATTTTCCTTGATAATTTAAAAACTATGGTGCGCTGGGGCGCACCTTACATATTACTTTTACCTCTTCCTTCTCACAACAGTCAACAGTCAACAGCCAACAGTCAACAGTCAACAGTCAACAGTCAACAGCCAACAGTCAACAGTCAACTAACTTCAAAACATCGGCATCAACTGAAGTGGCCCAATTCCCAAGTCTTTAGCAGACACCCAGCGCACCTCAAGCAAAGCGATCATATCCTTAAACTGAGGCTGACCGCGAGAAGCACCCATCAACCCTTTTGCAATAATCAAACCGCACCAACCGTTGGTTAATTTACAGCGGCGATCCCACTTCTTGCGAGCTTCCTGATGCACCGGATCGTCTTCATTAAACTCCCCAAATAAATACAACTCCCCATTTTTAGTTTGCAAAATACCCAAGTCGTATTGCTCATCCTGAAAAGGATTTTCGCCCGGATTAAAACCAATCCCCTTCACACCTCCAGCTTCTTTCAAATCCTGAATCATAGTTTTTGCCTTCGGATGAGAAGTTTGGATCATCACCACCGGCAAACCATCTCCGGCGGTATTAATATCAATTTCTGCAGCTTGGTGAAACTGGACACTTTCGCGCAGGAAATCTACCGTTTCCCAAGGTACGGCGCCGAGACTCAAAAATGAATTTTGCGGCACCAAATCGTCCCGCAGCAGTGGCTTGTCAAATTCATCATCATCGTCATCATCGTCATCATCGTCATCACCGAGCATCTCTAATAATTCGTCTGATACATCGGGCATCGTGGAAACTTTAACGGATACCTGTTGAATTTCTCCGTCAGGCTGCGGCACAGGGATGCGGTAGCGGCTGCTAAGAGTGGGAAAAGTGTCTGAGCCCAATTTCCGGCGGCCGTTGCGGAAAAAACGATGAAATGCTTCGAGAGCAACTAACATCGTGAGGGCTTCTTCTTCGTAAAGGATCGATCGCAATCCTTCTAAAGGATGTAGGTTGCCGAAATTTGGTTCAATTTCCGATGGAGGCAAATCGGCTAAATCAATTTCTTCGTCGTCGTCCTCATCAAGCTCTGCTGCACTTTCAAAGGTAACAAACAAACAGTCTTGCCCTAAAAAAGCCTGTTCTAAATCTTCAAAAGATTCATCGTTGACGACTCGTTCTCGAAACCGTTTCAAGGATTCTAGAGAACGGTAAAGTAAAACTCCGTAATCCATTCTGCCTTGCCCCAATACGGACACGTAGAGGCTGGCGACATCCCACTGATTGATTTCAATAGATATAATTTGGTGTTCGCTCAAAGTCCGCCACGGAGCATCTTGCCAAATTTGAGCAGCTTTTTCCATTAAAACTTCAGCATACTGAGGGGGCAACTCAGGAGGTCTGTTGATGGCGACCTCTTCCATGCCGCGAAATATTTCGTCAATTAGGGGCAATTCCGGCACGTAGTCAATGGAAATGCCTAAATCTTGAAGTACGCCCCGCAGATAAAATTGAATTTCTCGGTTTTTGACTACTATTTTTTGGGGGCGGACTGCGGGAGCCGGACTTTGGGGATGTTCCATTGCCCGTAGCAGGGCCCGGACGAGCGCCTCTGGGCCGGCATCTGGGCCTACCATGTCCATAGCCCTCACGACTCCTTCGGAGCCATCGACCCAGAGAATGCACTCGCCACCAGCTTCTAGAACGTCATCGTCATCTAGCATCATGTGTGAGTCAGCATTAGATAAGGGTCGGCGATCGCCCTCCCACACGCTGGGAATTTGAGGTAAGTTTTGTAGCCGACGAAGAGTAGTGCGATTCAGCGCTGCCATAGAGTAAGCCCGTTGGGTGAAGCATTGTTGCGGTGCCGGTAGCCGGTCAACCGCTGCTTATCAATCATAAACCCTATAGGGGGAGAGGACATCGAGCTGGGGAACGAGGCCCCACGGGAATTAAAAATTAGAAGCTAAAAATTCGGCCTTCAGCATCTAACCTTATGCCTTCTGGCGAATGCCTGTACAATGGAGGGATAAGATTACACTCTTAGCATTAGACAATCTCAGGAGTTCGGCAAATTGTCAGGAACCTCAGCCTAAAGGCATGAGGCTTGAAGGAGAAATCTAACAAGCCGTTCTGACGGGCCTAAGTCTTAACTGACTACGTTTTTCGAGTCACGACACCCGCTTGATGCGTAGCTAGTTCCTTGCTCTGTCGTTGAGAGTTAAACAGTTCTAAGGTAACAGGAACAGTGCTTTCAGCCGGCGCAAGCTCTTAAAACAAAGGCGCGTGCTAACTTTACTCCGAAAGGAGATTGAGGCAACCATACCTCGCCGGAGGGGCAACCATACCCCTCCACCCCACAAAAGTTTTAACTCAATGTAAAGCCGTCCTAAAAGGACGGGGTTTCTAACCCATATTTCTGATGACTCAAGCCATTTCTGAAAAGCGTGGAATTCAAATGACGGACTCTGCTGTCCGTCAAGTTTTAGCTCTGAGAGAGAAACAAGGTAAAGACCTCTGCTTGCGGGTAGGGGTGCGCCAGGGCGGATGCTCTGGAATGTCCTACGTGATGGATTTCGCAGATCCCAGCACTGTCAAATCCGACGATGAAGTGTTCGACTACGATGGTTTTCAGGTAGTTTGCGATCGCAAGAGCATTCTTTATCTCTACGGTTTGGTTCTCGACTTCAGCGATGCTATGATCGGGGGCGGTTTTCAGTTTACTAACCCCAACGCCACTCAAACTTGCGGCTGTGGCAGTTCATTTTCTACATAAATCGGAAAATAGGGCGTGGGGCAGAAAGTTGTTAACTGCCCCACGCCCTTTTCCATGCAACATCCCAAATCTAAAATCTAAAATCGAATGACCCCTGAAGAATTGTTTAAAGACGGTTTCGATCGCTACCAAGCTGGCGAAGCCCCGGCTAATCTGATCCCCGTGTTTAAAGAAGTGTGCGAGAAAGCTCCCAAAAATGGCAATGCTTGGGCTAGCCTCGCGTGGCTCTACCTGTTAGAAAATAAACCCGCACCGGCTCACAAGGCAGCGAAAACCGCCGTAAAATTGAACCCTCATGACCCCCAAGCTCGCATCAACCTAGCAGTAGCGATCCTCGATCTCAAAGAAAAAGGAGTGCGCCCCCACGTAGAAGTGGCTCAGCAATTAGTGATGGCTTCCGAAGAGTTGCTCGACGAAGTTAAAAAAAATTTTGAAGAAGGATTAACCAGAAAACCCGACTGGAAGAGTCTCGCCCGCGTTAAACAGTGGCTTCTGGAGCCGTAACGGCGCAAACAAGTCGATTTTGGGGCGGGGATCGAGGAAATCGGCTTGGCGGTTTATTACGATCTCGTAATAAATCAATAAATAACTTTATGGAAAACTCAGGAAGTCAGTGCTAGTATTTGAAGACTTAGACGATTGACAAACCCGCTCAGCGGTTTTCAGATTTTACTACGATAATACTAGGAGTTGTAAAAACATGAGCAATGACAGCCACGTTAACATCAAACCCGCAACCCGCAACCACAAAGGTTTCTTTATTCAGCCAGCTTCTTACAAGTTGATGAGCATCGATAAATCCGGCTGGGCGTTGATTTGTATGGACAAAGCAGTTTGTCACTATGTAGATCCGGATGATTTGCAATTGCCGAATAAATCAGGAATGTCTGAAGGTTAATTCTGAAGTTTTGAGAGACTTTAAGATGCTTTATTTGAGTAGCTGCCCTCCATTGAGGGCAGCATCTTTTTTTTGTCAGAAAAAAGTCCGGCAACGCGCAGTGAATCGGGATTTAAGGGATAGAAGGATAGAAGGAAAAATTACCGATTACAAATTACCGATTACAAATTCCCTAATTGTTGTTAGATTTCAAGGCAAAAAGCATCTCCAACTCAGCAGTTGTCGGTTGCGTAGAAGCTGTGGCTACGCTAACTCCTCGGAGAGAATTCAGCAATTCAGCGACGGGCGGCGAAACTAAATTGGGCTGTACTGCGAGCAAATATTGGTTAGCCCAAGACATTGTTTTTTCCATATCTATGTAAAAGTAACCTTGGTTGACTTGCGGTAAAGAAGTGGCGATCGCCTGAAAACTCGGACTGCTGCTTAACGGTTGCGGTGGCGTCGAAGTAATCACATCAACTAAAGGGCCGCCGAAAGCTACAAACACAGAATTTTCATTCAGCCAACCGTGCCCGAATAAAGTGCCTTGCTGGGGTATTTTCCATTCCGTAACTTCTTTGCCCTCAACGGTTCTGGGGGCGACACTGACTGTAGCATTGCTTTTGGCGATCGCATCGAGTTTTTTCAGAGTTGCTTCTGCAGCAGGGCGATCGCTCGTTTCAAAAATCATCGCCGCCCCCATCCCCAACTGAGACAAAATACCTCGATCCGAACCGATCGCCCCGATCGCAAATTCCCCATTCATCCAACCAAAAACATCTCGATCCGCATCCAAATCCAACCGCTTAAAACTACTCCTCACCTGCTGAACTCCCCTGTCAACTTCCGGGCTATCTTTAGCCTCGGCTGTCGCTTGCGACCAAATTTGATCGAGTCCCTTGCCGCCGACTAAAGCAATAGTTTCGCCGGGAAATCTGGGTAACAATTTCGATGGGACTTGTGGATTTGGCTGGACGAATTTAGGGTCTAACTGAGCGATAGTTTTTACCCTCAATCCCGCACTATCCGCCCCAATTCCCGCAACCAAAGACTTAACTTGTTTGAACTGCGAAAGCACTGTCCAAGGCAACTGGATATCTGCGGGCAAATTAGCTTTCAATTGCTCAATTGCAGCAGAATAGTCAGCAATATAAACAGTTGCGATCGGATTCTTGACACCAGCACTCTCTGCAAAAAACTTAGTTGTGCTCGGCTGCGTAGCGAGAGAGGGTTCTCCTTTAAAAGTATCGATCGCCAATTCCACAGGCTTTCTCAAAGGAGCCATCACTAATTGGTCGTTCAGCAAAGCCACACTGTAGCGCTTGCCAGTTGGCTCTGCAATCTCATAAATTTTAACTCCTTTATACTCGGTTTCTTGAGTAGTTGCACCGGGCTGAGATTTTAATTTATTCGCAAAATTCCAAGCGCTAATTTTATTTTTGACGCTGACTACAACCAGCAGTTTTGGAGGCTCTGTATTCGTCACAGCATCAGGGGGCAGGAAAGCGACCATGACCCCCCCTAACCAAGGTTTTAAGTCCCTGTCAAAGTCGATTTGAGTGCCTGCCAAGCTTTGTTCTTGAAAGGTCTTCAAACCCTGACCGACCAACTTTTGAGCCCCAGACGTGCCAAATCGCTGCAACTCTGCCAGGGCTTGGGGATTGGGGGAGATAAACGCGGCCATCATTGCTTCGTCGGGTACAACTTTGGCGCTGTCTTGAGGGTTGGATACTTTTTGGCTCAAACCCTGGAAGTAAAAGTAGACCGCAGCGCTACCTGCTGCGGCGATGGAGGCAGCAATTAGAAGCTTTGATTTTTTTGCAGGCATGGTTTGTGTTCCTCGCGTCCCATATCAGTTTAATCAAAATACAGAAAGCTTGTGGGGAGGCGATCGGGCCGGCTCTCTCGTTTTGTATAATCAAAGACAAGTTTGGACGATCGTCTAAACTGCTAGAACTGTGCATTATTGGTAAAAGGTCAGGAACCTTAGCCTAAAGGCATAAGGCTTGAAAGAGAAATCTAGAAAGCCATCCTGACGGGCCTAAGTCCTTCGCGGACTACGTTTTTTGAGTCACGACACCAGGCGGATGCGTAGCTAGTCCCCTGCTCTGTCGCTGAGAGTTAAACAATCTGGTATGTCACGCTCGATAGTGCTTTGGGCCTAACAAGCTCTTAAAACAAAGGCGCGTGCTAACTTTACTCCGAAAGGAGAACGGGACAACCATATCCCGACGGAGGGGCACCCATACCCCTCCACCCCGGAAGGGGATTCAAATTAATGTAAAGCCGTCCTAAAAGGACGGGGTTTCAAACCCAATTTTCCGATGAAAGTAGCGATCGCGGGAGCAACAGGATTTGTAGGTAGCCGGCTGGTGGAGAAGCTGCAAGCTGCGGGACATCAAGTGGTGGTTTTGAGCAGGGATGCGGCGAAGGCTAGCCGAGTTTTTCCGGCTTCAGCTTATCCGAATTTGGAAGTTGTCGCCTACACTCCAGCGGAGTCTGGTGATTGGCTGCATTCGATCGCGGGCTGCGACGCTGTTGTCAATTTAGCAGGGGTTCCGATTGCGGAGGAAAGGTGGACGGAGGCGCGCCAGCAAGCAATTCTGGACAGTCGCAGACTGACGACGGCAAAATTGGTCGAGGCGATCGTCAATGCTAATCCTAGACCATCTGTGTTTGTTAGCGCATCGGCGATCGGCTATTACGGAACCAGCGAAACCGCTGAGTTTGACGAAACGAGCCTCGCTGGAAATGATTTTTTAGCAACAGTTTGCAAAGACTGGGAAGCAGCCGCCCAACCTGCAAAAAATGCGGAAACGCGGTTAGCAATTTTGCGGCTGGGGATAGTTTTGGGAATGGGAGGCGCGTTAGCAAAAATGCTGCCACCTTTTAAACTATTTGCAGGCGGGCCGCTGGGCACTGGGAAACAGTGGTTTTCTTGGATTCATCGCGAGGATGTGGTTGATTTAATTTTGTACGCTTTGCAAAATTCGCAAGTTGAAGGCGTTTTGAATGCGACAGCACCGAATCCGGTGCGGATGAATGAATTGTGTCAAACTTTAGGGGAAGTTTTAAAGCGGCCTTCTTGGTTGCCGGTGCCAGGTTTTGCTTTAGAAATGCTGTTGGGAGACGGGGCTAAACTTGTTTTGGAAGGGCAGAAAGTGTTGCCGAAACAAACTTTAGCTAGCGGTTTTCAATATCAATATCCGACGCTGAAATTAGCACTCGAAGAGATTTTATCGGGAAGTTAGGAACCTACGGAATAGAACCCACCGAATAGAATTCGGGGCTAAACAAACAAAGTCCGAGCTGAGAGGGACTCAAACAAAATTCCTCGTTCCCAGGCTCTGCTGATTGGTGACAACTTAAGACTGAAACCCATAATAAATGTACCTTTTAGTCGAGTCTCGATCCCCCTAAATCCCCCTTAAGAAGGGGAGTAGGGGTTGACTTTGAGAAGAATCTTGTCCCCCCCTTATTAAGGGGGGTTAGGGGGGATCGAGACTTCGATACAAACAAGAGAGACCGTCGGTGTGAGCTTAATTTGTCACCAATCGGCAGAGCCTGGTAACGCATATCCAGAGGCTCTGCCTCGCTTTCCCCGAAAGCAGATGAACCATCAAGAAATAGCAACCGGGTTGACAATTCCCGCCGAACTCCCATTCCTTCAAGCTATCTGCTGGCAAATTGCTGATGTAAAAAAATTGAGTTTCAAGGAAATGCTATGCCGCTACGAATCGGGCTGGCATTATTGGGGAGTTTTGGGAACACCTAGCTTTGAGGAACTGGCTTTTATTCAACAAATCAGCCAACACTATCAGTCTTGGTTAATAGCGGAACAGGGAAGCAGTTGCCCGCCAAAACATCCAGAAAATTGGGTAAGTTCTCAAGCAATGTTTAAACGCGAAATTCATCAAAAGATATTAACTGTACTCAGCCACTTGAATGTCGAATTTCTACAGGAATGTCGGGCGTATTTTGGGGGCGGAACGTTGGTAAGTATGGAACACGGAGAATATCGGTTGAGTCAGGATATTGACTTTATGTGTCCGATGGATAATGGCTACCGTCTCCTGCGCCGAAAAGTTGCAGAAGGAGGCTATGATGCGATTTTTGCTAGTCGCGATTCCCTTGGGGATAGCTTCGCTTCACGCATTGTAATTCCGAACGATATTCAAGCCAACCAGTATGGCATAAGATTTCCTGTTATTGTTGACGGCACTACTATTAAATTCGAGATGGTTTGTGAAGGGCGAATTGAGTTTGGCGAACCCAATTATCCAAATTGGTCGCCTGTTCCTTGTTTGAATCAAATTGATAGTATAGCAGAAAAGTTGTTGGCAAATGCCGATCGACAGCCGAGCGATCGGGTAAATTCTAGAGATTTAATCGACTTGGCTATTCAAAGGTTAGCGACTCCGATTCCCCAAGAGGCGATCGACAAAGCGGAAGCAGCTTATCAAGTTATGGAACCGCTCGATCGAGCGATTCAGTATTTCCAAGATCGTCCCGATTATCGGGAAAAATGCTATGAGGTTTTGAGTATTGCAGAGCCAAATAAAGTTATTGACGGTATCGATTTACTAGCTCAGGATTTAGGCCGGGAAATAACAGTCAGGACATTTAGCGAGACCATTTCCTCATTCCCAAGTAAGCTAGAAGATTAGATGCTTAGATGCGAGATTTGGTATTGATCTCCTCGTTCTCCTCGTTAACAGGCTCTGCCTGGTAACGCATATCCAGAGGCTCTGCCTCGCTCTTTTCCCTTCTTTTTCCCCTGCCCTCGTTACCCCTCGTTAACAGGCTCTGCCTGGTAACGCATATCCAGAGGCTCTGCCTCGCTCTTTTCCCTTCTTTTTCCCCTGCCC
>NZ_JAUBTL010000014.1:0-85401 GCF_036702475.1 Microcoleus sp. D2_18a_B4 | reverse complement strand
TCGTTACCCCTCGTTACCAGGCTCTGCCTGGTAACGCATTTCCAGAGGCTCTGCCTCGCTCCTTCAAACAAATCATCCGACTCAAAAATCAATCAAATCAACTGGCAACAATCCATCCTGACCCATATAATTTCGATAACTAGAATATCTCCAACAAGCCGGATCGTCAACATAGCCGCGCCTAACAGGATTATTGTGGATATACTCCAATTTTTGCAACAGCATTGCCTCATCCAAAATAGCTTGCGGGTGGAACCCTTCTTGCCATAGCTGATATTTTTGGTCTTTTTTGTGTAGTTTTTTATAGAATGCGAGTTGATCGAGGATGTTGGTAACTTGATTTTTTTCAAGTAAGTCAATTATGGAGCGAGCAGTAAATGATTTAAAATTTCTCATTTGCGTTGACAATTCAGAAGAAGTTACGATTAAGTGCAAGTGATTTTCCATCAGCACGTAACCGTGTAAGGCTAAACGCTTCTCCCGTTGCATAAAACTTAAGGAATCTAAGACTATTTGTGCTATTTCTGCTTGACAGAAGACAGGAATCCAGTTGATAATTGTAGAGGTGACAAAGTGCGGTTGGTTGCCGGAATATATTACTTTGTATCTACTTCTTCCCATTGGGGCTATTGAGGGTTTGTTAGTGGGTTAGGGCGAGGCGGAGCCTCTGGATCTGCGTTACCAGGCAGAGCCTGGGAACGAGGGAATCGATGGTTGGTTGGTGGGTTAGGGCGAGGCGGAGCCTCTGGATCTGCGTTACCAGGCAGAGCCTGGGAACGAGGGAATCGATGGTTGGTTGGTGGGTTAGGGCGAGGCGGAGCCTCTGGATCTGCGTTACCAGGCAGAGCCTGGGAACGAGGGAATCGATGGTTTGTGGGTGGGTAGGGGCGAGGCGGAGCCTCTGGATCTGCGTTCCCAGGCAGAGCCTGGTAACGAGCTAAGAAACTCGGTTTTTGACTCCCCACGCGACCATCCTAGAAACCGGGTTTCTGCGATTATTCTGGCATCTTCACGCCCGATTTTGTTAAGCAACCGGGTTTCTGAACCCTGCGCGATCGTGAGCTTTGAGCAAACTCGCCGGATCGGGCCCAGCGGGGATAATGCAGCCGGGATTCAGCGGGAACAAATTGCCGTAATAATCGCGCTTGACAGCCTCCAAATCGCAAGTGCCCGCAACTCCCGGTAACTGGTACAAATCGCGCAGATAAGCTCCCAAATGCTCGTAATCTTGAATGCGGCGCACATTGCATTTGAACAAGCTGTAGTAAACAGCATCAAAACGGAATAGAGTAGTAAAAAGTCGCACGTCTGCTAATGTCACCCGATCGCCACAAAGATAACGACTCCTCAAGAGCGATCGATCGATCTCGTCTAAAACAGCAAACAATTCACTGCAAGCCGAGTCATAAGCAGCTTGAGATTGGGCGAAACCGCAGCGATAAACGCCGTTATTCACCGATTGGTAAATCTTCTCATTCCACTCGTCAATTTGTTCTCGCAAATCCAGAGGATAAAGATCCATTTGAGGATTGCTAGCAAACTCGTTAAACTCCGAGTTTAGCATCACAATAATTTCCGAACTCTCGTTATTGACGATCGCCCTTTTCAACTCATCCCACAGCACCGGCACCGTACACCGCCCCTGATAGCCCGGTAAAGCCAACTGGTAAAGTTCCGGCATCGTGTTGCAGCCAAAAGTCTCCGACTCCATCACCCACATTCCCCCTTCAGAGGGATAGACAATAGAAACGGATATCGCATCTTCCAGCCCTTTGAGCGCCCTCGTCACCAGAGTGCGGTGCGCCCAAGGGCATCCCGTACCCACGAAGAGGCGATACCGTCCCGCAGCGGGCCCGTGAGGGTTGTCTGGTGCAGTGCTGACAAAGTTGCGGAAACTGCTGCTGGGGCGAATGTATGCTCCCGTGCGATCGGGCGGCGCTAGTTTTGACATCATTAATTGCCACATTGATGTCCAGACAAATTTGCCTAGTTTGACTGTTACGGATGAAGGAAGCGATTTGTTTTTCACAATGCGATTAAAAGAGGTTTGCTAAACATAATCTGCTTATTTTAACTTACTTTGCGATCGAGGGTTTCTTAGTCCGCGCAGGCGGACTTGGTTTGTGTAGTAGCGATTTCAATCGCCGAATCCCTCTTCACAATTTGTTTTAAGTTATAATAATCTACTAAGTCCTTGGCGCTTAACTTAAATTTATGGATTTCACAGGCACATTAAATCAGATCGTCGCCCTCAGCGTTCAAGATCGGATTCGTCTTGTACAAGCAATCTTAGACAGTATAGCGGCAGAACAGGTTCACCCAGACCTCACAGACTTTCAAAAGCAGGAACTCGATCGCCGAATTGATGATTCTGAAGCAAATCCTGATAATGTGCTGACTTGGGAAGAAGTTAAAGCTTCAGTCAAAGCACGAAAATAAACTATGAATTATGCGTTAGTATTCCGTCCAGAAGTTCGTGAAGAAGTTGATGAAGCATACACTTGGTATGAAAGTCAATCGATTTTAGATTTTAGATTTTAGATTTTAGATTTTAGAATTGAAGCATTGACCCCACGGATAAATTCGGGGGGCAAGTTTCATCGGATACAGGTTTTTTATTTCTGGACGGATGAATCCGGGGGTTTGTATCCTGGATGCTTGATTGTCAGCAACTAGGACTTGGTGACGAGTTTTTAGACTGTATTGACGAAATGCTCGATCGAATTTGCCAGATGCCGGAGTCATATCCAGTTGTCTATCGCGATGTTCGGCGATCCGTGGTGCGTCGCTTTCCCTATGCTGTGTATTATCGCATTGTATCAAGCCGAGTGATAGTGACCGCCATTTTTCACGGCCGCAGAGACTCAACAGCATGGCAAACGCGAACCTAACAAGTTCCCTCGTTACCATGCTCTGCCTTCCTCTGTTCCCTCACCTGGGAACGACTTTTCTACTATCTATCCGAGGCTATTTCGCCATAAGCTCGATCGATCAATCGGCGAGCAACCGTCTGAATTCCCGTATGTTCGTAATAATTGGTAGTCATGTCTAAAAACGCGGCGACATAATCCAATTTGTCATCGGCAACATCAATGTATTGCTTGAGATGGCCTAAAACTATAGCGGGAGTTAAGCCGCGAGACTGTACTAAATTGTTCATCCAACCTTGGGCTGAGGCGAAAGTTGCTGTCACAAATCCGAACTTTTGTGAATTATTTGCGCCGGGAATTAGATTGCTGATATTTTGGAATGTTGAGTTTTGCTGCAAGGTTGAAGGATTCAATCCGCCTAGGGTATTTTGTGCTACTCTAATGAAGTCCGGGCCAAGGGGAATTAAACCGTCAGCACAAACTAAAGCAGCCATCCGCATCACAGATTCGCTTTTGTAATTTGATAAATAATTACCAAAGCTTCCCACATTGTCAAGGGAAATATTGTTAAGTTTGCAGAAGGCAATTAGCTCGATCGCCACTTTGACGCACAAGTCGATCGTTTGAGTGGTGTCAGCTTTGGGAGTGAGGCGGTTGAGAAAGGAAAGAAAGCCGATGTTTTCGCCGATTTTACTGGCCATAGCCGTTGCACCTAACGCACTGTCGGCGCTATCTGCTAACTGGTAAAGCCTGACTACGCCTTGATATGGCTCGTTGGGGTTAGCGTAAAGCTCGATCGCGCGATCGCGAATTTTCTCAACTAATTTGCGCTTGGTTTCCCCTGTCACCGCTTGAATAGTATTATCAAAACCCGTGAGATTATTCCACTCCCCCGGAACCACAAAATCGAGAGATTTGAGCATCATCACAGTAACGCCCCCCGACGGCAAATTGTCAACCAATTCCACAATAGATTTGCTCATCACAAACTCCTGAATAGCCCGATTTAAATTGTTCTTCCAATTACTCCAACTTCGGCAAATCCGATTCCAGATTCCAGATAAATTCCCCACAACTAAGTAGGTAAGCACAAATAAATATTACACGACGAGAGCCAGTTTTGCAATCCTCTGAGCTTTTCTCTCTTCTCGCTCCTCTGCGTTCTCTGCGCCCTCTGCGGTTCATAAAAAAAAGTCTTTACCACAAAACATTTGCATTTCACTCGCCAGCACAAAGTTAAGTTTCATTATATTGACAAACTCAAAATCCTCGCACTGTGTTAAAATAGATGGCGCCAAATACAAAAACATAAAACATGACGGTTGCAGTTAACAAAACTCCGGGATTAGCCTCGCGTTTAGTAAATGGCGTCCTTTCCATCAAGCCTTTGGCTAATCTAGCCAAGCACCAAGCGCGGGAAATGATGATAAAAAGAGGAGAAAAAATCGGAGTGCATTGGCGACAAGAATCCCAAGCACTTTTGTCCCGGAATTGGGATGCAGAATTGCTCAGCGTTCAAAATCCCGATCTTGTTTACCCGAAATATTATCTAACATCATTCCACGCTTATGAAAAAGGTAATATGAGTTGGGAAGCTGCTACAGAAGTTGAAGTTGCCGCCCGTACAGTTCACGCCACAATTTGGCCGGAAGCAGGTGCAGAAGGCGATGCTAAACTCCGCGCCAGCTATCACGAAGTCATCAAATCTCAAATTGCTTCTTCACCGCAGGATATTGTTGATTTGGGATGCAGCGTGGGCCTGAGTACCTTTGCCCTTCAGGATATTTACCCGCAAGCGCAGATGACTGGGGTAGAGTTGTCGCCTTATTTTTTAGCAGTTGCTAAATACCGTTCCCAACAGCGAGAATCTGAATTTATCAATCAAAAATCTCCGACTTGGGTGCACGCTGCTGCTGAATCTACTGGTTTACCGGCGGCTGGTTTTGATTTAGTTTCTATTTGTTTAGTTTGTCACGAATTGCCACAGAAAGCTACTAGAGAAATATTCCGGGAAGCGAGGCGTTTGCTACGTGTGGGCGGACATTTGACAATTATGGATATGAATCCTCAGTCGGAAGTTTATGCCAAAATGCCTCCTTATATTTTAACTTTGCTCAAGAGTACGGAGCCTTATTTGGATCAGTATTTTGGGTTGGATATTGAGCAAGCTTTAGTTGATTCTGGTTTTGCCCAGACCACCATCACTTGCAATACCCTCCGACACCGAACTATTGTTGCTGAGGCAATATAGCGCTTTTCAGTATAGTGAAGTACAGATATCGGGTAGGACACGGCACTGCCGTGTCTAAAGCTGTATTTATTTAATTCGATTGAAAACTGCTATAAATGGTAAAGTTGCATAGATATTATTCAGTCTTTGGGGCGTTGCGTGAGTGTAAATAGTCTAATCTGTGGATTTTAAAATTTATGCGATCGCGCCCCCTACCGATAAATAATTCCGATGCTACCGGATTTGATATTAGACAGCCGTAGAAGCTATTCACAGCGCCATTCGTTACACATTTTGATAGAACCCTAAAAGAAGGACATCTTCATGAACCCGACTGCCCCCTCTCAAAACATCATCGATTGTTTACAGGTTATCTTGGATGCCACTGCATCGAAGAATTACGAGCTTTTTACTACAGTCGGTGATGCAGGCTACAAAGCGAGCATTACACAAAAAATGTTTGACGATGTTAGCGAGCAGCTCGCTTCACGCCTGCAAAAGGGATACTCAATTAATTATTTTGGTGAGATAAAACAAGGTAATTTTCCGATTTATTTGTGGAAGCTGAGTTTTGAAGATGGTGGAGATGAATTTGTGGCACACATGACGATGAATGAAGACAAAGTTGCTGGGATTTTCATCGAATAACATATCTTTCTTGACCGAAAGCATCCAGGATACCCGCCACGTGATTCATCCGTCCAGAAATAAAAAACCTGTATCCGATGAAACTTGCCGCCCGAATTTATCCGTGGGCTCAATGCTTCAATCTAAAATCTAAAATCTAAAATCTAAAATCGATTGACACGGCGTTTCACTGAATCTAACGCCGATCGCCCACAACCGTTAATCGGAATCGATCGGGCGGCACAAAGGTGATTCCCCGGCGCGCCGGACGAATTGGCCGATCGAGATTCGATACAAACTCACGGGAAGACAGCACCGTGGCTAAAACCAGCTTCATTTCAAACATCGATAACGCCATCCCGATGCAGCTTCGACTCCCGCCTCCAAACGGTAAAAATTCAGAGGCGGAAAACTTGCGATCTAAAAAGCGATCGGGGTTGAACCGGGCGGGATTTTCGTAGGTTTCAGGGCGACGGTGGGCCAAATAGACACAGGGGATTAAAATCGTTCCCGGTTGATATGTATAGCCTTCGAGTTCGATCGTCCGTTTCACCTTGCGCGGCTGCGAAATTAAGGCAATTGGATAAACCCGCAGCGCTTCCTTGCAGACTGCTGTTAAGTAGGGCGACTGCGAAAGCGCAATCGGATCGGGATTCTCGCCTAATTCATCCAATTCCTGCCGCAACCTAGCAAGGCATTCGGGAAACTGATGCAGCCAGTAAAACGCCCAAGTCAAGGCCGATCCAGTCGTTTCATGTCCCAATAACAACAGCGTCATCAACTGATCGCGCAATTCTCGATCGCCGAGGGATTCGCCGGTGTCGTCGCGGGCCATCATCAACACCGACAGAATATCCGTGCGAGACGAATCGAGAGATTGCGATCGCCTCTCGGCAATTTCCGCATAAATCAGCGAGTCAATCTGGGCCATCTGCTGCAAAAACTGCCCCCACGGACTCCAAGGCCCCAAATTTTGCTGCAACGGTTCAAAGAAAAATTGCATCGAGTACAGTTCAGAAGTAATCGCCTCTAAAAGGTTGCTGAGCAATTGTTTCAGGCGTTCGTAGCGCTCTCCCGGCACTAATCCAAACACGACTTGCAAGATTACTTGCAGCGAAATTTCTGACATTTCTTCGCGGACTGCGATCGCATCTGGGGCTTTCCAGTCGATCGTCTGCTTTTTCGTCAAATCAACAATCAAATGCCCTTGACTGTGCAACTGTTCCCGATGCAGCGCGGGCATTAATAGCTGTCGCTGTCGCAGATGTCGCGGCCCTTCATTCATAATTACGGATTCATTTCCCACCAGGGGGCGAAATACGTTGGTCACTTTGCCAAACTCAAAGGCATCGGCTAACGTCGTAAACACCGCCTGAATCGCTTCTGGACGGCCCAGAAACACCACGGGGGGCGAAGAGGGTCCCAACACGCGGGCGGTAAATGTATCGCCGTATTTGGCAGAGTAACGATCGAAAAATGCGATCGGGTCAGCTACCAGCGAAAGCGTTTGGAACAAAGCAGGAGAACGAGATCCGGTAGGCAGCGTCATTGAAAAACTGGCGATACACAATATTTCTAGTTTATATCGATCGACCTTGCACCCTGAAATTTATCTGCGAGCGATTGCGAAGGCAAGTAGCAAAAATAGTAATGCTATCCCGATCGATAGCAGATTGTACGGCTAGCTTCCCAACCTAAACTGCTAAAAGTTGTAGTCTTAGATGAAATGGATGCTAGCGATCGTTTGGTTTGGCATTCTGCTCACGAAAATCAAATGACTTTGGGATACAATTGTTGTAAAAGCTGGTAGCCAGTTGGCTGAATTTGTTATGACATTAACATCCCGTGTTGTTCATAGCGACCCCGATATTTTGGGGGGAACCCCTGTTTTTGTTGGGACTCGTGTGCCAATGAGAACCCTACTTGATTATCTTAAGGCTGGTGATTCATTAGAGGTATTTCTAGACCATTTCCCTAGTGTCAGTCGGGAACAGACAATTGCAGCTCTTGAATTAGCAAAGGAAATGCTGACAGCCTATGCGAATCCTGCTTGATGAATGTGCCCCACGACCTTTAAAACGTGAACTTGCTGATTACGAGATACGCACAGTTGTTGAAATGGGATGGTCAGGAAAGAAGAACGGTGAATTGCTGCTGCTTATGAGTCAAGAAGGCTTCACGATTCTGCTGACCACAGATCAAAATTTGCGCTATCAGCAAAACTTGCAGCAAGCTGGAGTTGCAGTCGTTGTTCTTGTAGCATCGAGCAACAGGCTTCCTGATTTACTTCCTCTGATACCAGATGCTCGTAACGTGTTGAATACCATTACTCCGGGGGAAGTGATTGAAGTCGGAGGTTCTTAAAAGTTCTCTAGGCGACGCAGCAAAACAACGCCCATGCACCCGATCGCACAGAGGTTATGTGTTGGGATCAAAGGTAGTCTGCTGCGGGTGATTCACACCGTTAGATCGCTCTATTCCTGCGAGGGTGGTTCCGCAGATTGTACGGCTAGCTTCCCAACCTAACATGACTGTTTTACGCTCTACTCCCCAGCCATAGCCACCGAGTTCTCCAGATTCTCGAATGACTCGGTGACATGGAATTAGATAGCCGATCGGATTTTTACCGATCGCATTTCCTACAGCTCTAGCAGCAGTTGGGCGAGCTACCATTTGAGCTATAGTTTGATAAGTTGCGATCGCACCAAATGGCAATTGCAAAAGTGCTCGCCAAACTTGAATCTGAAAGTTAGTGCCTTTTACCAAGAGCGTTAGTGGTTTTTGCTCGCTGAGATTTTCTGAATTGAAAATCAGGTCGCGCAATGATTTAGTGGCTTGCTCATCACGAATGATTTCAGCGTTTTTCCAGGTCAATCGCAGTCTTTGTTCGGCGGTTTCTTCGTCTGTTGTATCCAAGAAATAAAGATTACAAATACCACGGGCAGTTGTCGCGATTAGAGATGTGCCAAACGGGGTATCATGAATACCATAGCGAATTTGTAAACCTGCTCCGCCTGTTTTGAACTCCCCTGGTGACATTGCTTCTAAGTTCACAAATAAATCGTGTAATCGTCCGGGACTCGATAGCCTCACGTCCAATGTGAGGTCTAGAAGGCTTTTAGTCTCAGTGATTTTTGACTTGGCATATTCAACTGTCAGATATTGCAAAAACCGCTTGGGGCTAATGCCGGCCCATTGAGTAAATAGCCGTTGAAAATGATATTCACTAAGTCCTATGTGTTGGGCCACAGTTGCCAGATTGGGCTGGTTTAGGTGGTGTTGTCGCATAAAGGCGATCGCCCGAGCAATCCGGTGATAATCTTCGCTAGCATAGACACTCGCATTCTGCATCGAAATCATCTAGTCTAAGTCAAGGGAATTTTGATGTTTCCTCACTTTAGCCATAGACTAGGCTCAAAGCCACCCGTTTCTTGCGGTGAATGCAATCAGTCGATTTGAGATTTGAGATTTGAGATTGGAGAATTGAAGAAAGCGACCTCACTGCTAAACCCGGGGGCTTGCGATTTTAGATTTTAGATTTTAGATTGAAGAGATTGAAGAGATTGAAGAGATTGAAGAGATTGAAGAAAGCGACCTCATATCGTTTCCGGTTGGATGGGAATGATAAAGTCACGGTCAATAATTCCCCATTCCCCCACGGACTACTCCCCACTCCCCACTCCCCATCATTCCGGTGTTACCGAAATTGATATCACCCTCCGCGCAACTGCGTCACCAAGTGAACTAATTCGGGTAAAATTAGCTTTTCCACAGCTAGTTTCACACCATTGCTAGAGCCCGGAAGAGAAAAGACTAACTTGCCTTTATACACGCCTGCAACTGCGCGAGAGGCGATCGCCCTCGAACCAATTTCTTGATAGCTCAAAAACCGAAATATCTCCCCAAATCCCGGTAAAATCCTGTCTAGCAAACTCTCCATCACATCATAGGTCGTATCTCTGGGAGCGATGCCCGTGCCGCCGTTAAAAATGATTGCATCCACATCTTCACGCTGGGAAAAAGCCTGCATTTGCAATACAATTTTTGTCGCATCATCTTTAATAACAGTGTAAGCTACCACCGAGTGACCGGCATCTTTTAGCAGCTTCTTAGTTAACAAGCCGCTATTGTCTGTTTCAGCCGATCGCGTGTCGCTAACAGTAATGATAGCGCAATTTACGGTTATTTTAGATAAGTCGGGGTGAGGAATTTGCGTCATATAACAGATGTTTAAGGAAAAAGGAAGAAGCAAGAAGTCAGAGGAAATAAGGAAAAGGGAAGAGGGAAGAAGTCATTAGTTAGTTGTGATTTGTTCGTTGTTAGTTATTCATGATCAAATAACTAATAATTAATAACCAATGCACCATATCCCATGCCCCATGCCCCATGCCCTATTCCCCATCAATTATGCCTTGCTAAATCCTAAGCCGTTTGCTTCCGAGTAGCGTTCCATGAAACGCATAAATCGATCCCATTCTGCGGAACTTTTCATTATATAAAGAGCTTCCAAACCCGCAGGCTGACCGTTGATGAACTTAGCATTAACCTCGCGAGTGAGGAGTTCGCCTTCGTCGTCGATCATGTACATTCCAGTAATGTCTTCGGTACTGGTGTTGCTGAGAGCTTTGGGATTTTCAAAGGTAAACCTGGCAGTGCCTTGCTCTCCGCTTTTAGAACGGGTTAGGCGCACTTCGGGCACAGCATCTTCGTCTATACCCCGAGAAAATTGAATTTTAGCCATAATCTGACAGTGGAACCTTAATAAGGATTGCTTAATTTCTTAATGTTTAATCATAAAACGATTCGGGTACTCGCAAATCAAGACTTGGGAGAGTGGGAGTGGGCGAGAGTTGGTGAGAGTGGGCGAGAGCGAGGGAATCGCAGACAAGGGCGAGGGGAGATGAGTTGATTTTTCTGAGATATTGCACCATTCTCAATAATCCTTTCAGGGCGGGCTCTCCTGCCCAACCCACAAGATAATCTAACCTGAGTTCGGGTTAAGCATAAGGGAGAAAAAAAGCATCGATATTGAGAGAAGGCTTCTTAGGATGAAGGCAATAAAGCGCACTTTCGCCGGGCTGGGTCGCAACCTGCCTCTGAGCAAAGATTATGAGGCGCTGCCGCCTAGCCCAGAAGCCTTCGTATATGTGTCCACGATCCGCCTCATGCTCAAGCGGCTCACCAAGCCCAAGCTGGCGAAACGCCAATTTCACGCCCTATGAAACACGCACTTATAGGGGTCGCCACAGAAAACCCAGAAAAAAAGTGAATTATAGGTATTGAACTATTATGTAGTGTGCTATATAATGGTTGTTGACTGGATTTTTAAATGGATAACAACTCGAACATCAACCAACGGCGACAGGTGGGGAGGCAGCTTTCATTTGCCCTCTATAGTGCGTCGAACCGCGTCATTCGGCTTCATCGACCCTTTCTTGAGCCTTTGGGCCTGACCTATCCTCAGTTTCTCGTCATGCTCGCTCTCTACGAGGGCACCCCGCGCACTGTTGGGGAAGTAGGGCAAGAACTCGGTATGGATAACGGAACCTTGACGCCTCTGTTAAAGCGCCTTGAGAGCGCGGGGTTGGTGACGCGCACCCGTGACCTGCTGGACGAACGCCGCGTTCTTATCGATCTGACAGAAGCGGGCGAGGCACTTCGCGAGGCAGCGTGCTCGATCCCTGAAAAGATCGAGACAGCCTGCCGTCTCTCCGATGAAGACCTTGCTGAGCTTCGCGACACGTTGAACGGGCTGGCAATACCCCGTCAAACAACTCCGTAAAAGGATTATTTATCATGGTTGACACGAAGAAATTGAACATCGGAATCTTAGGCACTGGTCATATCGGGAAGACTTTGGCACGCAAACTCAGTGCCGCCGGACATGACGTGAAGGTGGCCAACTCTCGTGGCCCAGAGACGATCGAGGCCGATGTGCTGGCGAGCGGCGCACGCGCGGTCTCGACGGCCCAAGCGCTGGAGGACGTTGACGTGGTGATCCTCTCGATCCCTCTCAACCGCATTCCCACAATCGCGCCGCTGATCGCCAACCTACCAGCCGAGACAGTCGTCATCGACACGTCCAATTACTATCCCCACCGCGACGACAAGATCGATGCTATCGAGGCCGGGCAAGTTGAGAGCCTTTGGGTGGCCCAACAGCTAGGCCGACCGATCGCCAAGGCATGGAACGCGATCGGGTCTGGCTCCTTAGCCACTAAGGGCAAGCCTGCTGGAAGTCCTGACCGTATTGCCCTCCCTGTGGCTGCTGACCGCGAGAACGATCGCTCCGTGGCGATGGCGCTCGTCGAAGACACCGGGCTTGACGCTTTCGACGCGGGCACGCTCGCAGACTCGTGGCGTCAGCAACCAGGCACGCCTTGCTATTGCACCGATCTCAAACGTGAGGAGATGGCGGCAGCGCTGGCATCTGCCGACGCATCGCGATCGCCAAAGCGCCGGGACTTGGCAGTTGCAGTGATGCAAGAGCGGCTTGGTGACGCCACGACAAATCCGGATGCCGATTTCGGGGTTCGTCTGAGCCGTGCGATTTATATGTAACGTGAGTTTGGGATAAGAAAGGGACAAGCAAGTAAGCTAAAAGTCATCACACCAAAGCTTTACAGGCTCGTCCCATGATTAGCTTAGAAGAACTATTTTGCGCTGTCGATGATTTCTGCCAAGTTTTTGAACCCAGATTGGGATTCAACTGATTACAAAGCCAAAGTGCAATATGAAAAATAAGCTGATGCCACTGATGGATAAGCTACTAACGCGCAAACGCTCCATCTTTGAGACGATTATCGACCAACTAAAAAACTTCTCTCAGATTGAGCATTCTCACCCGTCGCAGTCCGGTCAATTTCTTAGTCAACTTGGTCTGTGGATTGATTGCCTATTGCCTTCATCCTAAAAAGCCTTCTCTCAATATCGATGCCTTTTTTCTCCCTTCTGCTTAACCCGAACTCAGGTTAATCTACTCTTTGTGGAACAGGCCGGAAAGCCTGTTCAGCGAGAATGGTGCTCTGGGCGTGAGTTCTTTGTACCCCAAGTTCTCCTCTTCCTTGTCTCCCAATTCCCTTAGACGATGTAGGGAGAGTTAATTGGCTCGGCCCGCTTTGTGGCTACCAGAGTTTGGTAGATGAGGGCGGATATCTCCCCGCGGGTGATGTCGTGGGCGGGGGAAAGCTTTTCGCGCGCGGGATAGTTGACCACGATTTTGCGCTCTGTGGCGGTTGCTATCTCGTCGGTGGCAAAACTGGGAATCTGAGATCGATCGACATAAACGCTCAAAGAATTGGGGTTGCCGCCGCCCAACTGCAAGCCGTTTACCAAAGATACGATCGCCTGAGCTCTAGTCAAATTCTGCTCCGGGCGAAACGTGCTGTCGGGGTATCCTACCAAAAAGCCAGCTCGATTGGCTTGGTCGATCGCTCCCTTGGCCCAAAAATCCGCCGCCACATCCTTAAAAACCGTCGCCTCACGGCGCGGCACCAACTCAAACGCCTTCGCCAACATAGCCGCATACTGAGCTCTAGTTACACTCTCGTAAGGTTGAAAAGTGCCGTTGGGAAACCCGCTAACAATATTCATCTTTGCCAAGCGATCGATAAAATCCTTAGCCCAATGCGTGCTGATGTCGCTGAAATTTACCCCGCCAGGAGTCGGAGTTGGCGTCACATTGCCCAAATCAAATAAACCTTTCACCCGCGAAGAATTGAGCTGATTTCCCACCGCAGAAATCTTAACCCCAGTCGCATTTTGCAAGTCTAACTCACCGTTATTCTGAAAAATATTGCCGCCCAAATCTTGAGCAGTACCAATATCTGGCAGCGACTTCCCCACCGCAGTCAAACCGTCTTCCGTATTTTTTTCAATGCGATTCTTGCGTAAAATCGGCTTAGATTCCCCTGATAAAACTATACCGGAGCGATTTTCCAAAATTTGGTTATCAGCAATCAAAGGAGCCGACTGAGCTTGCAGAGAGATGCCGAAACCCGTCTTTTGAAAAATATTGCGCCGTATTTCTCCCTTAGCAGTTCCCGCCGTAATTACGCCAGCGGCTGAGTTTTCCCGAAATATGTTGTCGAGAATCGCAGGATTAGCAGTGCCCGTGGCAAAAATGCCTTCGCGCTTGCATTGAGTGAAAGTGCAGTTAGCCACAGTCGGAGAAGTTGACTCAATCCAGACTCCCGTGCCGCGACTATCAAGATTAGTGACAGTTACTCCGCGCAATTGGGAATTAGTTGCTAGCAGTATCGTGATATTTTGGCTTGCAGCGGTGGGACTGACAAATTTGCCGCTTCCTTGAATTAGAGTGCCACTACCTTTGTTAGTTTCATTGCCAATAACTTTTACTCCCGATGGAATTTCCAAGGGGAATTTTTCGCCGCTAGCAGCGCTGTAAGTTGCCGGTGATAACTGAATCGTAGTTCCCGATGCAGCGCGGGCGATCGCGCGGGCTATAGTTTTGAATGGGGCTGATTGGCTGCCGACTGCGGAATCGCTGCCTGTTTGCGGGTTGACGTAAAATGTTGTCATGTTTTTGTTAAAGAGATAATTGGCGATCGAGCTTTTGTGCAATTTTCATTGTCTGCGAACTTGACCCCGGATCTATATTCACCTTTGATTGCGGAGATTATTTAATTGCACGTTATCCGCAACATCACCCATCAGGAGTGGCAACCGCAAGGGGATTGCCCCTACAAATCACTAAACTATTAATTCTTGGGTCAGGAACCGGGTTTTTTGCCTCCGGTTCAACCTAAAAATCAAGAGTTTAAGTCAAGAAATGCGATTTTTTTCTCGTTCTCAGTCAGGGGATGGTAAGGCATTTATTTCTGGGTGTGAGCCGCCTTAATTCCCAGCCTATTTCACAATACAAGGCGCATCCAAAACCACTACAATTTCATTCTGAAAAACAGCACAACTTGTCATTGCTGAAGCTAATGCGGGAATTTTCCCTTGTTCTAGAGAAATGCTCGCCTCCGGTGTAGAATCAAATTGATTTAGCCAGCCATCATCCTTTATATACTGAAGAGTCAAAGCATGGCGATCGAGCATCCAAAAATCCACTCCATATTGATTAATAAAATTTTGCACTACAGCTCGATCGGGAGTGTATTGAGCGCGAATTAAATCGTTAAGTCGCTGCTGATATTTGCTGTAGTAGCCTTTCTGATACGGCACTGCATATTCCTTTGCCACCAGAACGGAACGCTGACTAAATGTTGGCAAATGGTCAGTCTCTGCCGCGATTGAAGCAATCAGGATATCTTTAGGTTGTTGCTCAAAAAATTTGTACAAAGCCGGCATTTTACCTTCTACATACCCGACTGTGGGAAATTTTTTGACTAAGCAGGGATAAAGAACTACGGCGATAGCGATGGTCGCTGTCGTAATTAGTGCAAGTAGATTTTTTACATCAAATGTTGTTGCGTTTTTTGAGGCCCAATGACCGACTCCATCGATAATTAAAGTGAGGGCGATCGCAGTTATTAAAACAACAATGAATCGCAAGCTGTAGGCTGTATAACGACCCGGTTGATACAGTTTAAAAAGGGTAGCGTGAGCCGCCAAAAACATCGCCGAGGATGCTAAAAATAGCTGAAGCAAAAGCCAGATTTGGCGTTGAATCTGATTTGCTAAGGGAAAAGCCGATCGCAAAAACAGCAGTAGCGGAAATAACAATCCGACACAGTGAGTTACAGGTGTAAACAGCGACTTGGGAAACATCCCGCTGCCCCGCCCTGTCAACCAATAATCTTTGGGATTTGGACGAAAAAAAGCATTTCTGCCGTCTGGTGCAAATTCGCCCATTTGCTTCGCTTCTGCTGCGGTATAAGTTGGGCCAAATTCAGAGTTATCTAAGGCATAGGGCAGCATTACTAAAAAGATTACTCCCAAACCTGTAGTGCAAAATAGGTAATTAGTTCGATCGCCCGACAAGCGCAAACCCCCGTTTTCCCAGCATAGCAGCCGCAGAACTAAAATTCCAGCAGCAACCAAGGCGTAAGGAGGATAGAATAGTCCGATAAGCGCGATCGCCCCTAAACAAGGCAGCAAGGAACTGCGCGACAAATAATATAAAAAAGCCAGAAATATCGGATATATAAAAGCTCTTGCCGTTGTGGAAGCCAAATCGTCGGTCATCCACATATGCTGATTTAACAGCAAAGATGCAATAAATCCAGTCATCGG
This sequence comes from Microcoleus sp. D2_18a_B4, assembly GCF_036702475.1. Lineage (NCBI taxonomy): Bacteria > Bacillati > Cyanobacteriota > Cyanophyceae > Oscillatoriales > Microcoleaceae > Microcoleus > Microcoleus sp. D2_18a_B4. Next base: position 69,474 of record NZ_JAUBTL010000014.1, on the reverse strand, counting down.
CACTGGCAGCATTTCTAGGCAAAGGCCAAAACAGTAATAAGTGGAGATTAAGCCGAGAAATAACGGCAATATTTTGTGAAAAAATAGCGGGTGAATGCCAATTGTTGCGGCTAATTTGTAGAGCGTGCTGTATCCTGCGGGGGCGACTGATTGAAAATAATTAGCAATGAAATCGTTGGGGAATAATTCAGGATCGACAAACCGCATCATCCAGAAAACGTGCTGCCTCGCATCGTCTTGCACCATATACTCGGCGCTAAAGACTTGCTTGAGTCCTAAAATAGCATAAACTGTGGCAAATGTCAAGCTTAGAGTCAACCAAAATATTGTGTGCGATCGCGATGTGCGATCGACTGTAGCAGTTAGAAATTTGTGCAACCGAGCTATTAATACCATTTGAGATTTTAGATTTGAGATTTTAGAATTGGGAATGACTGATTTTGACAAGTAGGATTATATTATGCCAGGTCAATTACCCCTAATAAAAAGTGTTTGCCGTAAGGAATAAAGTCCTCACGACAAACCGCTTTATTTTCAACTTCGCCCTATTTTAGATTATTTTCCAGCCCGCACACCGGCCATTTTAAGGCGAATCCGATACAGACTTGTACTTCCCGTAATATAAAGCGTTTTGCGATCGCTTTCTCCCCAAGCCAAATTAGTCGCCGTCTCAGGTACAGAAATCTTGCCCAAAAGCTTGCCCTCCGGCGAAAAAATCCACACTCCCCCCGGCCCGGTGCTGTAAACATTCCCCTCTACATCAACTTTTAAACCGTCGGGAACTCCGCCTTGACTGGTATCTTTTAACTCCGCAAAAAGCTGCTCATTTGTAACAGTTCCGTCCGGTTTTACATCGAAAACGGCAATGTATCCCGCTTCCGAATTGTTGACATAAAGTTTTTGCTCGTCTGGTGAAAAAGCGATGCCGTTCGGCAGCACCAAATCCTTAACCAGCAGAGTTAATTTTCCGTCTGGTGCCAGTCGGTAAACACCGTAAAAGCCCAATTCTTCCTGCTCTTTACTAACACCGTAGGACGGATCTGTAAAATAAATGCTGCCGTCGGATTTAACAACCAAATCGTTCGGACTGTTGAGCCGCTTGCCCTCGTATCTATCCGCCAATGTGATAAGTTGGCCGTCCTTTTCTGTGCGGGATACGCGGCGATTTTCGTGTTCGGCAGTAAGTAAGCGGTTTTCTTTGTCTAAAGTATTCCCGTTGGCTTTTCCCGAAGGGCGGCGAAATACCTCAACTTGCTGATTTGAGGCGAATTTATAGATAATATTGGCGGGAATATCGCTGAATAGCAAAAATCCGTCTGGATGCCAAATCGGGCCTTCTATAAATTGGAAGTCGCCAGCTAGTTTTTCTACTTTTGCACTGTCATCGAGAATACTTTGCATGGTGTTTTTTTTCTCCCTGTTTTCGGTTTGGGCGGTCAACTTTGTTAAGTTACCCCTGAGTTTTTGGCTGGGGTTGCTGACTGCTAAACTTAATACTATCAACAAGAAACTGATTGTAGCAATTTTGACTGTCATATTTGCTCATCAATGAATTACTTCCTTCTCACCATAAGATTACCTATCTCCTTCTTTACTTCTTCCTTTTTTCTTTATGTGCGACAAGAGCGCTATCGCGCCGCTTCACTAACACGTCGAAAGCGGTTCGTCAACTCACGATTTTGATAAAAAAAAGATAATTCAGAGCGGTATTAAATTCGAGAGTACCGTATATAACAAAAAAAAGAAGCTCGAATAATCGAGCTTAATTATATTTAACTTAAAAGGTTTCACCTGTCAACTGTTAAGCAGGAAATGACACGAATAGAAATGCAATACCGATCGCGATCGCCCCTATACCCATCACAACAGACCAGAAGCGGTGATAACTGTTAACCACCGTACCGCTATCGCTTTCTTGCTGAATCAAATCCATCCAAGGTGCAACACCCCGGCGGAACCAACCCAAAGCGCTAACATCCATTCCAATCAAACTTTTAACCCGTTTCATGCCAAACAGAAAATTAGCAAGTGGCCCAAAACCAGAAGCATAGCGCAGATAAATCATTCCCGTTGTGTCTTGCAATTTCAAATCAGAACCGAAGGTATAACCCGCATCGCTGTATCAGTTTAACGCCGGCTTTGGGCGATCGCCCTGCCTTGCGTAAAGGGGCAGGAGATGACATAATAATCTCCAAAGGTTATTGACAAATGGCAATGATCGTGGGATTTTGTCTATACTTCCCTGTTTTAACCTCTAAATGCGGATTGCTATAAGGGGTCTCAACAAAAATATAGAATTTCCTCTAGAATTGTTAAGACTGAAAACCGCCCCTAAATTTATTTCTGGGGATTCAATTCACAACTCAAAACCAAAAACCAAAAACTCAAAACTATTTAAAATTTACTGCCATGTCTATTATTGAAATTGCCCAAAAAACGCGCGTATCTGCTAGAAAGTTGGCAGTTTTGTCCGCTGAGGCCAAAAATCAAGCTATTGAGGCGATTGCGAAAGCTTTAGAAGCTGCAGCGCCGGATATTGTGGCGGCGAATGCGGCTGACTGCATGGCGGCAAGCGCGGATGGAATTGCGAAACCGCTGTACGATCGCCTCAAGTTGGATGAGAGCAAGTTGAAAAGTGCGATCGCGGGCGTCCGCGACGTTGCGAAACTCCCAGATCCCGTAGGTGTCGTGCAAATTCACCGTGAATTGGATACAGGATTAATTCTGAAGCGCATCACCTGTCCTTTGGGCGTTTTAGGCATTATTTTTGAAGCGCGCCCAGAAGCTTTAATTCAGATAGTATCCTTGGCAATCAAATCAGGAAATGGCGTCATTCTCAAAGGCGGCAAAGAGGCTGTTCGTTCGTGCGAAATCTTGACAAAAGTGATACATCAAGCATTAGCAGAAACAGCAGTGAATCCAGAAGTCGTGCAGTTGCTCACCACGCGGGAAGAAACAATCGAACTGCTGAAAATGGATGAATATGTAGATTTGATTATTCCCAGAGGTTCTAATTCCTTCGTGCGCTTCGTGCAGGAAAATACGCGAATTCCCGTGTTGGGACACGCCGACGGAATTTGTCATTTGTACGCAGACAAAGCAGCGGATATTCAGAAAGCAGTAGAGATTTCTGTCGATGCAAAAACTCAGTATCCAGCCGCATGCAATGCCATTGAAACTTTGTTAGTCCACAGTGCGATCGCCCCCAAATTCCTGCCCGCAGTTGCCGAAGCTTTGCAGCAGAAAAAAGTCGAATTGCGGGGAGACGAAAAAACTCGCGCCATCCTCGAAAATATTGCCGAAGCGACAGAAACCGATTGGTCTACCGAATACAGCGATTTAATTTTATCAATCAAAACAGTAGATTCTGTGGAAGAGGCAATTAACCATATCAATACATACGGTTCTAGACACACAGATGTCATTGTTACCGAAGATAGCGAAGCCGCCGAAACATTTTTAAATGGAGTCGATGCGGCCGGAGTTTATCACAATTGTTCGACTAGATTTGCCGACGGTTTCCGCTACGGTTTCGGTGCAGAAGTGGGGATTAGCACGCAGCAAATGCCACCTCGCGGGCCTGTTGGTTTAGAGGGGTTGATTACCTATAAGTATCGAGTTGTTGGAGATGGCCATGTTGCCGCGAGTTATGTAGGGAAGGATGCTAAGGAGTTTACTCATCGGGATTTGTAAATACTCAATAATAGTGCCGAGTTATTATTAAGAACAGCAAAGGATGTGAGATCAAATTTAGACTTGGAAATCGTGGCTATATGGTAAAATCACCTGTGCTGTGCTAGAAGTGAAAGTCTAATTGCATTATGGCGAATTTACCAGATGAAATCTTAACAACAATTTCTAACTTGCTGCCTCGCTTGTTTCAAGTGATTAATCTAGCGACGGAAACCGAGTTTAGCTTGTTTGAGCAGTATGGCGAGACAGATGAGACGATTGGTGAGCTAGAGCAAGTCAGAAATGCAGAGGAAAGGTTAAGAACCTTGTACAATCGGATTTACGGGTTAGTGTTGCAGGTGGCTGAGTCTCAACCAGCAGCTAATTCTGCTACACTAAATTTACTGTATCAGTCCATCGAACAGGCAGTCGCTACAGCCTATGCTGTAGAGGCAACCGCCCAAGAAACAAAAAGAAATTGGAACTTACTATGAATAATGAAAAAAAAATTCCTGATGCGGAGACGAGAGCGAAATCAATAGCTCGCTGGCGCGAAGTAAATTTAATGTTGGAAGATTTGAATATGAAATTGGCGCAGGCTCAGGCGCTCGCAGAAGTCGATTTACAAAATAGCCCGCTTTACGTGCATCGCCGGGAAAGAGCCAGAAAGCAGTTAGAAGCTTTCACAGTATTAAAACGTGAAACAGATGTCCGCTAGCATCACAAATTAACCCTTATGAAATTCAGTAAATCTCGCAAGCACATACAATCAGTTCGTCTGAAAAACGCTGTACTTGGAGCAATAGAAAAACAACACCCAAATTACGAACAAATAATGGCTGAAGTTTTGCATGAAGCTTTGGCTAAATCACTCTTTCGTCCTGCAATGACAGCCGATGAGTTTTGTGAGTGGCTAAGCAGTGTTTCGGATTAACCCATCTGACTCCCTGGTAAACAAACTTAGCTACAATGAGCTATACTGTGCTCGGCGACTCCCCAACTCGAACAATTTTCCGTTGTTTATGTCTAACTCCTCCCTCCTCGCCCCCGGTTCAACTCTCGAAAAACGCTACCGCATCCTCCGCGAATTGGGCCGGGGCGGCTTTGGCCGCACTTACCTCGCCGAAGATATCAACCGCTACAACGAACATTGCGTGCTCAAAGAGTTTTCTCCGGTGGTTCACAGCCCGAAAGCTGCCGAATTGTTCGATCGCGAAGCGAGTATGCTTTACCACCTCCAACACCCGCAAATCCCCCGTTTTCGAGAGCTCCTGCGAACGGATTTGGGCGGGAATCCATCTTTATTTTTAGTCCAAGATTATATCAAAGGTCAAACCTACGAAGAAATATTGATATCGCGCCAGCAGCAAGGTAAAAATTTTAGCGAAGCTGAAGTTACTCAACTGCTATTTCAGCTTTTACCAGTTTTAGAATACATCCACTCAAAAAATTTAATTCACCGCGATATTTCCCCGGATAATATTATTCAGCATGATGCTGACAAACTACCATTTTTAATTGATTTCGGTTCCGTCAAACAAATTGCAGCTAATGCCGTACTTCAGTTTAACGGACAATCGGATACGGCGATCGGGAAACAGGGTTATTCGCCAGCCGAACAAATGCGGCTGGGGAAAGTTTCTGCCGCTAGCGATTTGTACGCTTTAGCCGTCACGGCGTTGGTATTGCTAAGTGGCAAAAAGCCTCAAAAATTGTACGATATCAATAATAAAACTTGGGATTGGCGATCGCACGTCAGTGTCAGCCCAAATTTAGCCACGGTATTGGATCGGATGTTAGCAGAACAACCGGGCGATCGCTACCAATCTGCAAAAGCAGTCCGCGAAGCACTCAAAGATCCAAAACTCTCTCAAATTGGCAGTATAATTTCCCAAATGGTGACAATGAACTTTGTTGGCCGCCCGTTCAAAAATAGCACTCAAACTGCTACCAGCAATCATACTCCTGTTCACCAAACTCCTCAAATTGTTAATAACAACAGCACATTCAAGTTAATTCCTTGGAAAACCCTAGGGAGTTTAACTGTCGTTTTGGTGCCAGGACTTTTAGCTTTTAGTGTAGTCAAATCGGGTTTCACGTTGCCAAAGTTGCCTGATTTACCTAAATTTTCTTCGCGCCAACCGCCTCCCGATACATCCTTAGAGGAATCCGAAATAATTCGTCAAGAAAAGATTGGTAAACGGCGCAAAAATCTCAATATTAATCAAGATATCTTCTATCAAAAAGTGGATGAATTATATTACAATAAATATCCAGAATTCCAAGGTCGTACCTTGACAGAAAAGCCAGAAGATGCTGAAATTAGGCGGAAATGGTATGAAGTTGCTGAGGATTTACTGGACAAGTTGGAGAAAGGAGGAGAGTTGTGAAATTTAAGATAGAATAAAGAGTGATTGAACCGCAGAGGGCGCAAAGAGCGCAGAGGGAAGCGGAAAAGGGCCAAAAAAGAGAGGGAAGAGAAAGAGAACTTTATCTGGTTTAATACAAATTGGTTAGGCAACGCACTTTTAGTTTATTGCAAAATGGATTCAATTCAACTTACAGGAATTCGCTGCTACGGGTATACGGGCTATCTGCCGGAAGAGCAAGTTTTGGGCCAGTGGTTTGAAGTGGATGTTACTCTCTGGCTGGATTTATCGCAAGCTGGAAAAAGTGATGATATTCAACATACTCTTGATTACCGCAGCGCAATTACTCTGATTCAAAACCTAGTCAAAGACTCGAAGTTTTTATTAATCGAACGCCTAGCAGATACTATTGCTCAAGCGCTTTTACAACTACCGTTAGTCGAGAAAGTCAAACTACAACTCTCGAAACCTGCTGCCCCCATCCCTGATTTCGGTGGCAGAATTACTCTAGAAATTACTAGAAGTCATTAGTCATTAGTTCTTAGTCCTTAGTCCTTAGTCCTTAGTCATCAGTCTTTAATCTGCATTAGTTTGTCACTAATGACTGATGACTGATGACTGATGACTATTGATTAATTACCACTTCAGCAAGTTAAATTCTTCCATGTCTACGGTATTGCGGTTGCGATAAATCGCCAAAACAATTGCCAAACCTACGGCAGCCTCAGCAGCGGCTACGGTAACTACAAACACCGTAAATACTTGACCTTTAATTTGTACGGGGTCGAGATAATTGGAGAAACCCATCAAATTGAGATTGACAGCATTCAGCATCAACTCGATCGACATCAACACGCGCACTGCATTTCTGCTGGTAATCAAACCGTAAATACCAATACAGAAAAGTGCGGCGCCTAATAACAGGAAATACTGGAGTTGCAGTTGCATAAATTTTTTGAGTCTTTCTCAATCAACATTACTACAAGACAGAGAGATAGGTGCAGTGAACACCCTACTGTAGCGTGTCTAAATCATTCATACAGTAGGGTTAGTGCTCCGTACCTACCTCCGATCTGGGCAACCACGGGGCAATTGCCCCTACCTTAATTGTACGAATCATTTAGACTCACTACTTTTACTTAGATTCTGGCGAAGACACATCTCCGGCAGAAACTAATTCGCGAGGTCTTTCCGGCAAACTCAAAGCGGGTGTTTCGGATAGCTTCTTTGACAGTTCATCCGGGAAAAAATCGCGGCGTGCTAGCACAATTGCTCCCACCATTGCCATCAACAAAAACACTGATGCTAACTCGAAAGGTAGCAAAAAGTCGGTGAAGAAATGTTTGGCGATTGTGACGATCGAACTTTCGGCTGGTGCTCCTGTCGTCGCCACAATAGCCCAAGGAGTAGACACCACCATCGTACCCAATAGTGCAAACAAGCCTACGCAAACTACTGCTGTTGCTACTTGACGCACCCAAGCGTTGGGAATTGTGCGGAAATCTTCGCGCTTGTTCACCAACATAATCGCAAACAAAATCAAGACGTTAACAGCGCCAACATAAATCAATACCTGCGCTGCTGCTACAAAGTCGGCATTCAGCAACAGGTACAAGCCCGCAATGCTGGTAAATACGCCGCACAGCAAAAATGCTGAGTAAACGATATTTGAGAACAGCACTACTCCTAGTGCTCCTGCAATCATCATTACGGACAGTATGCCAAATGAAACAATTTGAACCCCTTCAGCTAGATTCACAATTTTTTATCCTTTGTTAGTTGCTAATTGGTAATTGGGCATTGGGCATTGGGCATTGGGCATTGGTTATTGGTTATTGGTTATTGGTTATTGGTTATTGGTTATTGGTTATTGGTTATTGGTTATTGGTTATTGGTTATTTGAAAAACTACTAACAAGTAACCACTAACCACTAACCACTAACTACTAACTACTAACTATTCCCCATGCCCCATGCCCCATGCCCCATGCCCCATGCCCCATGCCCCATGCCCCATGCCCCATGCCCCATGCCCCATTACCTACTTTTCGATAATTTCCTCTGGACGCAGACCGGCGCGGCGATCGGTGTAGGAAACTTCATGAGGGTCGATCGCACCTTTCGGCAAATAAGCGAATTCGCGCAGCGGTGTCACCATCGGATCGTCTGTAACCTTGTATGGCAAACGTCCGAGGGCCACGTTGTCAAAATTCAATTCATGACGTTCGTAGGTGGCTAACTCATACTCTTCTGTCATCGACAAACAATTAGTCGGACAATATTCTACGCAGTTGCCGCAGAAGATACAAACACCAAAATCGATACTGTAGTGCTTGAGTTGCTTCTTCTTAGTTTCTTTGTTAAATTCCCAATCCACCACAGGCAAATTGATCGGACACACCCGAACACAGACTTCGCAGGAGATGCACTTGTCAAATTCAAAGTGAATTCTGCCCCGAAAACGTTCGGAAGGAATTAATTTTTCGTAAGGATACTGCACCGTAATCGGTCGGCGTCTCATGTGGTCAAAAGTAACAGATAGCCCTTGACCGATATACTTAGCAGCTTGAAAAGTTTCTTTGGCGTATTCGCCTACTTGATTGAGGAATTTTAGCATGGTGTTCTCTCTCTGTACTTGAGTTTTTGGTAATTGCTAATTGATAATAGGTAATTGCTTAACAGCTATTTTTTTTAGCTGTTGCCATTTACCTATTACGAATTAACCGCCAAAAGCAAAGGGAAAGGCAAGCTTCAAAGCTGCGGTCAATAGCAAATTAACTAAAGCAACGGGCAGCAAAAACTTCCATCCCAAATCTAGCAATTGGTCGATCCGAACTCGCGGCAGAGTCCAGCGGAGCAGAACTGCCAGAAACAGGAAAAAGTAAGCTTTCAGCATGGTCATTGTAATGCCCAGCAAGCCGGTAATTACCTGCAACCAAGGAGTCGTTTCGCTCAATCCCAGGGCATTTGTCAGCACTCCGACAGGAATCGGGCATTCCCAGCCGCCGAGGTACAAAACTGCTACTAGCAGGCAAGAAAGGACGAGGTTAACGTAGGAAGCGATATAGTACAAAGCAAATTTCATGCCTGTGTACTCAGTCTGATATCCTGCTACCAATTCTTCTTCTGCTTCCGGGAGGTCAAAGGGCAACCGTTCGCATTCTGCTAGTGCTGCGATCCAGAAAATCAGGAAACCTGCGGGTTGGCGCCAGATATTCCAGCCGACAATGCCGTAGCCGGCTTGCTGCTGTACGATGTCGATCGTACTGAGGCTGTTGGACATCATTACAACTGCCAATACTGCCAAAGCTAGGGGAATTTCGTAGCTGAGGGATTGAGCGGCGGCTCTGAGTCCTCCGAGGAGGGCGTATTTGTTGTTAGAAGCATAGCCGGACATCAGCAAGCCGATCGGCTGAATGCTAGACAGAGCAATCCACAGAAATATTGCTGTCCCCATATCGGCGATCAGCATATGCTCTCCGAAGGGCACGATTAAGTAAGACAGAAAAACTGGAATCACCACAATTACCGGGCCTAGGGTAAATAGCAGCGCGTCAGCTTTTGCGGGTACGATGTCTTCTTTGAATACCAACTTCAGACCATCAGCAACGGGTGCTAGCACTCCCAGAGGGCCGATGAATTCCGGGCCTACCCGCTGTTGAGCGGCGGCGGAAATTTTCCGTTCTAGCCAGACGCTAGTCAGTACCCCGAAGACGGCCGCGACAATCATCAGCAACATTGGCAGCGGTAGCCAAAGCACTTGGGCGATGTCCGCCGGTAAGCCCAAATTCATCAGGGCTTCTACAAAACTTCCTTGTAAGTCAATTCCTGGGTTCATTTTTCCAGCTTTTGAGCGCTCAGCATATAATTTTTCACCCGTCCTTTGTAGGAGTAGGCTTAGAAATCGGGGTCTTTGTAAAGATTTTTAATGCTTTACCGCCTAATAGTATATCGCCCGACAGGCTCTAAGAACGTACAGACAGGGTGAAATTATTTTTATGCCAGAGTCCTGGTTAGCTAATGGGTTTGCCACTTATGTATGTTTAGTCTGGCAACAAGCTTGGTCGATTTTAGATTTGAGATTTTAGATTGAATGAACCTGGAATGCCAAACAAAAGGGCCCAGAGTTAACTCTGGGCCCTTTTAATGCTTTAAAGTAACTTTCAAATGGTTTAAACCATTGATTTTACGCTACTTTTTTTATGGAACTGGGCAGAATCGAACTGCCGTCCAAAGCGGGTATTTACCTTCCGATCGTTCACAGGTTTATCCCCTCTAATCCTCGGGGCGGGAACCATCTTTATCCTAAATGGGAGGATTTTCTAGTGATTGCTTTCCTAGCTAGCCGACTAGAAACGTTTAGCTAGGGCATCCGTTGGGGGTTGTTATGCTACCTTTAACGGAGTTAGGTGGCATACACTCTAAACCAAGCTCAAGAAGTTTTTAGGCTACAGCTACGGCTTTGCGAGCGAAAGGAACGATGTTGTTCGCATTTACTATTTTTTTTGAGCCGATATTAACGAGAGTAGACTCCCTCTCGACCTGCATCACGGAGCAGCTTTCGCCACCCTGTCGAAACCATTACAGCCCCTCGTGTGTTCTTTAATCATAGACAATATTTCGTGTTGTGTCAAGTCAAGGGATTTTCGATTTTCGATTTTGGATTTTCGATTTTGGCACAAAGCTGAGTCGGGAATATTTACATCTGGCACCATTTTCTTGAACAGGCAAGATGCCTGTTCCACAAGAGTTGAGTTTTGCTGTGGGGTGGGCCGAAGAGCCCGCCCAGGTTTATTGACGCAAGATGCCTGTTTCACAAGAGTTGAGTTTTCCTGTGGGGTGGGCCGAAGAGCCCGCCGAGGTTTATTGACAAGGGTGCAGGATGTCAGCGCTGCCAAGTTTAATGCAAGTTGTCGTCCCAGACGCCGATGTAAATCCGATCGCGCTCATTGCGTTCGATCATCCCTTCCAGCGAACCCTTCCTAAACGTAAACCGATTACTCCGGCGCTGCTGCACGTCGCCCAAGCCTTGCAAAATCTCACGGCTGGCGCCGCCCACCATCCCGTTTAAGGCGGTTCGCACTACCAAAGCGTCCACAGACTGGGCAAAAGAACCCTCTGTTTGTACTAGCTCGCCCGAATCGCGATCGTAAATGTAGCCGAGAGTAATCCGATTTGGCAATATTTCATAAAGTGCGGTGCGAGTATTTGGCCAATAGCCCCGCGCTTGAGAGTCAGTCGGTTCTCCCAAGTCTGCTAAAATCTGACTTTCCGGCGTACCAACGGCATACCCAGGGATTGTGGGAGTCTTCTGATAATTGGTTCCCGGTTGTTCGGGGCTGGGTGCGGGCGATCGATCGGGCGGCAACTCTTTGTCAACAAGTTTTTCTGTTGGTGTGGGTTCGACAGCTTCGGGAGAAGGCGCTGGTGTTGGTGCTGGGGCTGGTGTTGGAGTTTCAGTAGCAGGCGCTGGAGTTTCAGCAGCAGGCGCTGGAGTTTCAGCAGCAGGCGGCGGAGTTTCAGCAGCAGGCGGCGGAGTTTCTCTGGGAGTCGGTGCTGGCGTTGGTGTCGGGGCGGGAATTGGTGCGGGGCTTGAGCGCGCGTCTGGATCTGCAGGGGCCGAAGTGCGATCGTCCTGGGCCACTGGTGCGGGTTCCGAAGACGGCCGGTTGAGGAAAACTCTAGCAATACCGACCAAACCTGCCACAATAAGTGCGATCGCCACGAACCCCAAAATCCACCAAACCTTGCGGTTGTTGTCCCCAGAAGACACCACAGCAGGCGCTGTTCTGGAACCCGCAGGCGACTGAGGCCCGTGTCCCGGCATCACCGCCACCGTCGGCCCGGTGCTCGGCGACGCTGCACCATGAGGCTGCCCATGCAGCAGCGACAGCCACTCATCCACGCTAGCAGGGCGATTTTGAGCTTCTACCGTCATCCCCCGCATCACCGCTTGGCTGACAGCCGGACTCACTTGAGGCCGCAAGTCGCGGGGTGAAGGCATCGGCTGGCTAGTGCGTAAAATTGCAGCCACCGGTACTTGTGCTGTCAGTAAAGTGTAAAGCGTCGCCGCCATACCGTAAACATCTGTGGCGGGCGTATATTTTCCTTGAGCGAAATACTGTTCTGGGGGCGCGTAGCCGTCGGACACCATATTAGTGTGACTTTGGGTTGCACCGGGAGTAAACTCGCGGGCAATGCCAAAGTCAATCAGCACGACTTCCTGAGTACCTTGGCGCAAAAGAATGTTTTGCGGCTTGACATCTCGGTGCAGCAAACCCTTTTGATGAACTGCCTTCAAAGCAGCCCCAATTTGAGTGATGTAGAGAATTGCAAGATTTTCTGGCAGCGGATTATTTGAACCGACTACATCTGCCAAATTCTGACCGGCGATGTAGTCCATCACCATGTAAGGCTGCCCGTCTTCCACAAAGAAATCGCTGACGCGGACAATATTCGGATGGACGCAGGAAGCCAACCGCCTCGCTTCGTCTTGAAACTTGCGATCGAACTCAGCAAAATTGGGTTGCTGCCGCAGAGATTCGTTGAGGGTTTTAATGACTACAGGCTGTCCTAAATAGCGGTGATTTGCCCTGAAAGTTATTCCAAAGCCGCCGCGGCCCAATTCTTGTTCGAGGGTGTACTTTCCACCCTGTAAAGTTTTGCCGATTAGCGCATCCATAGGTTCAGGCGATCGCGTACCAGATAATATGGCTGATTATGGCACGTATGGTCGGCTAAGTTACCAGTCTAAAGGGCGATCGAGGATTGCGATCGGCTCTAAGTAGCAGGTTGGCTTCTAGCTGACGTTGATACTTGCCTCCGGCCTCTGACCAGATGTGAGTGTATCCGATGCTCTTCTGGGAGCGCTGAAATATCGGGATTTTTTCTCCCATCATCATTCAAATTCCTCCTTTTTTCAATTTTCAATTAGGACTTGTGTCACTTTTTGTAACAGAGATGATTGACTGTTTTCACCTATTTTTAAAACATTTTGAGTTAGCGTACTAAAATGTAAAGCTGTGATGGGATGCTCGCTCAGCTCAGATGTGGGAATTGACTCTGCGCCATATCTCTTCCCAATCAAATGATAGGCTCTAAACCCTTTCTTAATCGAGCCGGCAATATTTTGCCTTGGAGGTACATAATACTGAATAAATGTTTTGTTCTTCAAATCCAAACATATCATATTTTGGATTCTGTTGATAGGTTTAATCTCGCTGTTGTAATGGGATACCAAAGGTAAAAATCTACTACTATTTTCACTTTTGTTTTTTCGATCTATTGTTAGTTCTCCGCTTTCCAAGTCTTCAATAATACCAGTCCGTCCAATTAAGGTTGGCGTATACAAGTCGTCTGTATAACAACTAATATACAGCTTTTCTGCGTGATCTACAAAATATTTTTGATCGTTAACTAATTTTTCTGAATTATTTCTTTGCCTTCTTAAAAATCGAAACTTAGATTCTATTTGTTTTAAGTCGTATATGACATTTTTTATGTATATACAACCATCTTTGTAAAGAAATTCTACCGCAACCGCTTTAGGTTCCTTGTTTCTGGGGCTGCGGACATAAATACTAAAAAATTGTTTTTCAGGAAATGATTGAGGAGTAATAGGCAAGCCCAACTTTGGATTTAAAATACTCTGCGCGATCCAGTTCTTAATTCCCAACTCAATCAATACCTTCTGAAATTCTGGGGAAAGATTTATCTTGTATCGTTCGCAGAAACTTTCCCATTGTTTGCTATCTGCTTGTTCTTTTAGATAACAAAAAATAGAGCCCTCTACATCCAATATTTTCCCTTCTGTAAAAGCTTGCGTCTCCTTGTGTAGACTATCTCGAACTCGATCGATTTTCCAATTTGTATAATTAAAAACCGCAAAATTAGTTTTTTCATCTCCCACAGCACGAAATTTTGGTATATTTATCCCCTGTGTGCTACAAAACTGTCCCGTCTCCAAATAGTTAAATCTTTTCTTTAACTGTGAATAGAAATCTACTTGCGATTGATTATCTATTGTTGTTGATGGATACCACAGATTGTCTTTTGCCTGATAAGCCATCGAACCTGCTTCTTCCTCCAAAAGTTTATTGAAAACCAGATAGTTTTTTCCTGCTTCGAGTTGAATATCTGACCATTTAATAGATTCCGTAATTCTCCAGCAAACTTCGTCCTCACCGTCAGGTCCTTGTTCGTAGGTACTGACAGTTTTTCCATCCTTGTAAAATGCGATCGTAGATACCCCTTGATGTTTCAGGAAGCATTGCAGAATTTGTCTGTCAGATTCAGTTAAATCGACTCCTGTATTGTTAATAATCTCTAAGAATTCTACAGATTCTATGTTTTTGATAAAAGGGTTTTCCAAGTAGTGGTCAGCCTGAAAATGAAGAGACTCAAAAGCAATATTGCACTCACTTAAAAACCTCTCAAGTTTTGTCATGAGGTTTTGGTAATGATAAAGCTGAGTTTTTTTGAACTTGTCATAATTTTTGGGATTTTCATCAAATTGCATAAAACAAATATCATTTTTGCTGCGAGCATCTAGATCGCGATAGAAGTAGTAATTCTTATCTTTGTATAGCTTTTTGTAGAGCAACAAATCTCCTAAGTCTTCTCCATCTACAGTCTTGTATTTCTTTTTGTCTTTCTGTAATAAGAATTTTCGGCTTTTTCTAGAAAGTGTTAATGTTAGTACATTATATGGATTGTATTTGATGAACAAATTATGTCCCCAGACAAAAAGAGCATCTTTCGATTTTTTACTGGGATTCATGGAATGAAGTAAGAGTAATTCTTCAAAACCCTTTATGGTATCAACGGATAAGCCTTGAGAAAGAATATAAAACGTGAAAATAAGATTGAAAATTCTTTCTCGATCGCTAGAATTTTCAGTAAATAATTTTTGCCATCCAGAATGACTTTTATTAGGGGATAAATAGAACACGTATTTTTTGCCATTGGTGTAGGAGAGGAAGTATTGAATTTCTGAACTTTCCCGTTTATCCCCACGTTCATCCAGACGTTTTTTGATTTCCTTCTTAATGTGTTTATGCTGCTTTTTATAAAAATTAGCCTGTGCCTCCTCATTTTCAGAATTTTCCTCGTCAGCCGGCCTATATTCAAGCTGAAAATGTTCTATCCCTTGTTCATTTTTAAATAAATACTTAAACAGTTTTTCGGCGACTTTTTGTGGATTTTCTAAAATTTTGAGTTGGTTGGTTCGCGATATATCTGATAATGCTTCTACTTTATTTTTCATGTTATTTCTCCTTTTGAAACAGAAAGTCTGTGAGGATATTGGATTGTACTGGAGAATTGCGATCGTCAAAGAAAATCAAATTTCCCGAAAATAGCGTGGGTGAGTATTGTTGATTTTTTTCTTGGGCGGCGTGCAAATTAAGAAGTAGCCCCCTTGCGGTGCTAAATTCTGGATAGTCTGAAACAATTTCCTTGAGCTTGTTTTCGGTTTTATCCAGCGTCTTTTTTGACAGGCGATTTCCCGAAGCTACGCTCCAAGCTTTAACATCAATACAAAATAACGTATTCTCCTGGACATAGTACAAATCAAACCGCTCGTATAGCTTACGATACTTTTTGAAATCTTGCAATGGCTCAAAACGATAGCTGGATTTTATGTCTTTCCAGTTTTTACCTTGGAAAACTACATCTTCAATCCAGCGTTCCACAAAATTTTCAGCCAGTGAGGGATACAACACATCGTAAAAGAAATGCGGACGCGGAATATAAGTATTAAAAGCTTCCGGTTGTGGCATCAACTTGTTGTACAGTTTGTAGATTGAATCAGTCGAAGGATCTAGGGAGCTAATTTCATTACCTTCTAAGTCATAGCCTCGCTCGCTGATTTTTAGATATTCAGGATATAACCGCTTCTGGTAAGGATAGATTTTTTCCCCATTGATGCTATCACTGATAATCTGGAATTTTTTACCGCTTTCTTCCTCGGAAGCTAAATATGGCGTAAATTCAACTTGTTCTGGGTTGTGATAGAATAATGACTCAATAAAATCAGCAGTAAATAGCCCTGAATCTCGCAACTTTTCCAGATACTTGGCTGGGTCTTTGAAAACTATTGGGTCGCGCAACGCCTCCCACGTTTTTGTGATGTCAAAAGTATGTTTATTAAGATGAAAGCGATCGATTTCCTCCAACATTTGTTTTCTAAACGCTTGGAAAGCCCGAGTGGTATCAATCTCATCAATAACATGATCGTCATAATCCTTAATCGATCGTTTTTTCTCTTCTTCTCGAACGCTTAAGTAAACTTTGTGGTTGTTAACGGAAAATTTCCGAATTTCCTCCTTTTCTTTTTCTTTCCCTTCCAGGTATCTGTAAAAATTCACTAAATTTTTTCTGGTTTCTTCATTAACAAATATTTTTACTACTTGGTTGGGAAAATCGCGTCTCTCAGATCTGCCGATAGCTTGCAAAACTTGTTTCCCTAATAAAATCTGGTGTTGCTGCTGTCGAAATTCTTCAGATTCAGGTCTGCTGAGGTATTTGTTGAAATCTTTGATTTCAATATCAGACTCTCCCAAGCTTACATTACTTTTCATTAAGGCAAAATGGTAATGAGTAATAGCGTATCCAGAATCTTTGGATTTGTTCAGCGATGGGCCCATTACTGTATAGTAACTGTCCATTAACAACACTAAAGAGTCGAAATCTTTTTCATCGCCGCTAGAGTTTTTAATAATCGGATTCAATCCTTTGGAAGCTGATTGATAAGCTGATATAAAGAAAATTTTCTCCCCTTCTTTTTCAACCAGCTCATTCAAATACGTGTTTTGAGCTTTTTTGTCGCAATAAAGACTGTTGAATGATGCCTCGTACAAAATTATTTTAATCCGAATGTTACTCTGATATTTTTGATGCTTCACTTGCACGTAATATATATTTGGATGTTCTGCTGACACCTCAAATATAAAGTCAGCACGATTGAGTAGCTCGCAATATTGAATCAACTTTTTAATCCAGCGTAAAGTTTGAGTAAAAGCAATTGTTTCTTGAATATAGTCATCCTCAAACAGGTAAAACAAGAAACGAATAAACTTTTGAAGTTCTTGGATTTTGTAACTTCCCAGCCAATTCGCATCCTGTTTGAGAGCGTCGATAAAACTTTTTAAAATCTTTTCTTCAAATCGTTCCACAACTTTTTGAGTTGCGTTATTTGGGAAAGACAATAAATCCTCACCGAAAAACTTTACTGCAATCTGTCGCTTCGCCTCACGACTCTCTCTGATGTTTTCGCAAAGCGATACTTCTTCCTCGCTCATTTCCTTAAAGGAACTTTCACCGGATTCACTAGCATTACGCAATTTATCTTTGAAATACTGCATATCATAACTCGTGCTTAAATCTCCTAAAATTCCTCCTGTTGCTGAAATCAGGAAAATCACATTACTATTATTGCATAACATGGAATTTATCTTGAATTCAGGCGAAGTCAATATAGCGGTACTACCAATAGAAACTTCTCTAAGGGCGCGCTCGATCAGATTATTTTTAGGATTTTGATAACGAGAAATTTCTTTGATATTTACGATCGACTTATAACTTTCATAGACATAGGCAATATTTAAGTATTTTAGCAGTTGATTTTGCGAGGGGCTTTCTTCACTTGCCTTTTGGACTTTAGCTATTTGTTTCGACCAAATTTCTAAAGAACGGGATTGAGAATCTTCAGCATCTAAGACGTTAGCTAGAAAATCTTTGATGGTTTTGATTTGCGATCGCACAGCGAGAATGGCATAAATTAACTCTGCTACAGAGGTATTATCTGCAACTTTTTCCTCTGTCATTTGGACGTGCCCGCCAGAAGCTTTGGTTAAAAACAATTTTTGCAGGGGTTCTAGGTTGTAGATGTATAAGTTGTTGTATGCAAAAATGTTCATTAAATCATCACAGATTTTATTGTAAAGCTTTTGAGGAATCAACAAACTTCTATTATTCTCAAATTTTGAAATTACTCTGGATAACATTTCAAACTCTACTATAAGGGGATTTTGTTCATCATTATTGTCGAAAATCCCAACAATTTCTTCCATTGATTCGTCAAGCCCATTTTTAATTTTTACTATTTGTTCTAAAAATTTGATAGAGTTTCCCTCCTCAAAGGTCAACCGTTGATATATGCGGGCGAATTTTTGCAGTTTGGGTTCTAGGGCTTTGTCTTTTTCAAAATGTTCTTGAAATTCGTAAAAAGCTCCCTTGTTCTTATCTATAAAATTTAAAAAATCTCTGTTTTCATTGTTTTGAGTTGAAAACAGCATCGAAAATTCTCTATTGATAGATGACAGCGCATTATTGATGGCCAGTTTTTCAGGAGATATGATATCAATCTTCTTCTCTAGCATAATTTGATAGCCATCTTCCTGCTCATCCAAGGCAAGGATAAACTTTCGGGAGTTGTCTGTATGCTCAATAACGTATTTATCGAGATGACTGCTTTTCTTTACCCATTTTGTACCGTTGTGGATAAAGTACGGAATAAGCGTTTCAAATTTATCATACGTGAGCATCAAAATTCCAGATTTATTTTGCAGAAGATGGAGTGGGAAAAATATTTCAATTAACTTTGAGCATTCAGCAGGACAATTTCTTTTATCTAATTCACATTTGATAAAAAATTCTAAAAAGCTTTCAATTAAATGATTCAGTTCCCGTCTGGCTCTCGTAATTTCAGAATCATTAAAATCCTCATCTCCCAAACCTGTGTTTTTTACATATTCAAGGCGTTTAATCACCTCTTTTACTTTCTCAAGGTTGCGTTTATTTTCCTGAACCTTTTCCTCCGAACATACTTTTTTATCGATTTTCCAAAATTTTGTGTTTTTGAGAATAGAAGATATCAATTCCTTGTATAATTTGATATACTCATCCGTCGTTTTCATTTCTAACGAATTTATTTTATAGACGGGAATATTTTGGTATTGGCTCTCAACTGAAGTTGGAACACATAAGTGTTCTCTCAATGGCGCAACATATATGCCGATTATTTGAAGAGTTGAATGTTCTTCTATGGTTTTATAAATCGCTTGAAACAATTGGTGGGTTTTTCCTGAACCCGTACCATAATTGATAAGTTTTAGTTGGGGACGGTTTTCGAGAAAGCTATCTTCAATAGTTGTAAGGTAGGAATTAATAATTTTGCAACGAACTGCTTCTAACTGCTGATTAAGATCGTCTGTTTGCTTTTGCATTATGTGTTATCACCTTATCTAGAGTAAATACATATCGTGGGATAGTCTTTTCTTTGACTGATACCCATAGTAGCGCCTGAACTCTTGTGCTTTGTATCGTAAATTGCTAAACACCAGTTTTTTGGCATCTTTCTGTGCCTGTTTGGTGTATACTAGATTCCCATTCACCACTCCAAAGAGCGATCGCACTCCTCGATCGACGTTGCCATTCCTTCCCGAATTGATTCCCGCATTCCCGGCACTGAGAGAAGATACAGTGTTTCCTGAACATATGCGGAGTCTGATTCAGACAATAATACTGTATTGCTAGTTTGTCCTGCGATCGCGATCGGTTGGTGCGACTGACTCATGGGAGCGATCGACTGCTGCAACTGCTTCTGGGCTTCATTGATTGGAATCATAATCTTCCACTTTTCTAAATACGCTTTTCTCGATGATGCTCGGTGGCTGTAGACACTCCCTTAATTATGAGCGATCGCTCCCTTGCTGACTTCTATGATATCTATCTAATTCCTTGATGCTATAACCAGTTATCTAAAGGTTCAATCATCAAGGTTGGCAAATGTCGGTGCTAAAGCCAGTGAAAGCCGAGCTTGCCAATCCTTTGCCTCCCCTTCAACCCCAGGATACTCGAGCTTAAAGTTGTCCCAATCTAGATATGCTGAACCCGGTGATTCTGTCCAAGGAAATCCCGATTTCCAAGAAAATTTTGGTGATGCAGCCTGATTCTTCCAATCTTCACTTGAATGAAGCACTTGATAAAGAATGTCAAAGGACAATGAAGTTTGCTCCGCTAAGAGTGTTGCATCATACAAATCTTTGCCTTGTGGATAAGTATCGGTTTCTAACCACAGCAATTTCCATGCCAATGACAGTTCTTTAGAAGCTGCCCACACTAACCTATTTTCACCAATTGACGAAGGGATATAGACCTCAATTGGATCGCACAATAGTTCTTCATTAAAAACCACATCCATATGCAAATCTCCTGAAGGAAAACCGTCTGCTTTCCAAGGAAAAATAATCCTCCTACCTGATGCACGTTCATAAGTCCAAATCTCTGTTATGGAGATTTTGTCAACGTCAATAATCGCATTACCTACATGAGGATTATCTGAAACTATCTGAATTAATCCATTGAACAATTCTCTTGATAAAGGGGAATTGACGCTAATAATATCGTGAGGTCTAAAAACCCAGTCTATATCACCGGGTTCTCTCGCCACATCTCCTAACCATGCTTTCAGTAATAAACTACCTCGTAAGACAAGGTGATCTTTCCAGATTGAACAACTAATAATTTGCAGCAGATAATCCATCACTTGCCGACGCATATTCAGCCATTGAGTTCTAATCTCTGGATCTTGAAATATTGGCTCTCCCAGACGAAATGCTCCCCGAAGATGCTTTTGGGGAATTAGTGCCGGCTCGAAAACTGTTGGGCGTTCAATTTCCTGACCTTGTTCTGAAACAATGATGTATGTCTTCGGATCGTATTTCATTAATCCTCCTTTATATTATGCTTGATAGTTATTCATGTGAAATTGGTGAATTTTTCCCTATTATACATCCTATCAGCGAATTTTATATTGTGCTTAATAATTATTAAGCCTGTGAAATTGGTGATTATTTATTTATTATTCGGGCTATCCTCGGATTTTCTATTGTGCTTGATAATTATCCCTGTGAAATTGGTGATTCTTTCCCTTGAATCCAACCTGCGTCAAGGTCAAGATTACTATCATAGACCACAAATTCTGCTTCGACATCGATCGCTAAATATCTCAAAGTAGCGATCACTTTTAAGAGAGTTTGAAGTTGTTGTTGAGCTTCAACACGACCAACGGAGATACAACGCTGAGTGACAAATCGCTCGTGATATTGGTCACTCCGAGTCTGGAAGAGATTACGAGAGAGATGAGCAGAATGTCTTTCGGCAATGTCAATCAGAGGCAGAATATCAGCAGAAGGTTCAAGCAACAGTTTGATATGATGCTCAAAATAGCGATCGCATGGATGGTTTAGTGCTTCGGCATTAGACTGCGGAACACTCTGATTCCACTGTGGCACCTCAATTTTGATGCGTGTCACCGTGAAGCCTTCAGCATTTAGAGATTGGCTTGAATCAAATGCCGTCTTTAACTCGTTTGTCAGGCTACCTTGCCCATGCCGCGTCAACATTAGTTGAGATACAGTAACCCCACGGTCTAGAACTATATGGAGAAGTTTTAGACCATGATTAATGCCCCATTGTTCAAGCGCCTCTACTCTGTCCAAGTCCTTGAGGCAAACGGTAATGTGAGTTTCAAATTTTCCAGTGAATTCCATGAATTCTTCCTAATAGGTCGGCTCACCGGAGTCGCAGTATAATGCACTATTGAAACGCTTGTCTCGGAACCCTGGCGAGTTGGTAAGCCCCCCGACTCTCCAACAATTGATATTGATTTGGCTGCAATCCTAATTGCTCAAATTTGTCTGGATATCCCAGCACCAAAATAGAGGGAGAAGTTGGGTTTTTAGATTCCTTAATGTAGTCGATCGCCCTTCTGATAGCTCGGTAGTAAGTCACCGGCCCTTGGGTATAAAAAACCAGACTGGGTTTCCAGAAACCAACCATAATAAACTCTTCCCCTGGCAGTTTTTGTTGAACTGCCACCTGTGCTAACTGTCTCAGAGGTAACTGGCGGTTGATATCGACCAAATTGTAGGCGGGAGTAAGACCAAAGATGATAAATGCTACTAACCCGATGAAGTTAGCAACCAAAATCCAGCGCTGTTGCCGCTGCCAAAGTAAAAGTGCGATCGCCACCGCCGCAGTTATCCAAATCGTACCGCCTACAATCAGCAATCCCGACTGCTGAATTGCTTGGGGAAAATTGGGCATAGCCGGGTCGTCTCCGAGCCAGTTGTAGCAGTAGAAAGTTGCTCCGGCTATAATCAGTAAAAATATGACATTGAAAATGTATGTAACTAACAACCCTCGCGGTAAAGAATTAGGTTTTTTTTCTAACTTTATCCGCCTGTTTTGGGGTTCATTGCCTGCAATAATATCGCTCCACAGCAGCGTTACCAAAATCGCAGCGGCGGGGATTAAAGGCAATACATAACTGGGCAATTTGGTCACGGCGATCGTAAAAAAGCCAAAGATGCAGCCGAACCAAAATAGGGCAAATAAACTCAACTGAGCCGATCGCGGTTGACGACGCCAGTAACTGCGCTGCCAAAAACGGGTGCGGGCGATCGCCACGGGCAAATAAATCGACCAAGGTGCAAAACCAACTAGCACTACAAAAAAGTAAAAATACCAAGGCGCCGAGTGCTTGTTGACTACTCCAGTAAAACGCTGGAAATTGTGATAGCCAAAAAAGCTGTCAATATAAGTTTGACCGTTGGCTAAAATAACCAAAATGTACCAAGGCAAGGCGATCGCCAGAATAATCAAGATTCCAGACACCGGACGCATTTCGCGCCAAAGTTGCCGAAAATTTCCCAAATAAAGCCCGAAGCAGCCAACAATCAGCGCTGGCAAGACAATTCCCACAGGCCCCTTAGCCAGAATTGCTAAGGCAATTAGTACGTAAAAAGTCAGATACCACTTATTGGGAAATCGGGAAGCGGAAACAGTGGAAAATTCGGCTTGTTCTCTCTGTTCTTCTAGAGTGTAACCGAGAAAAAATGCGAATAGTGCCGAACACATACAACTAACTAATAGCATATCGGAAACGCCAGTCCGTCCCCAGGCAATAGTTTGGGGATTTAAAGCTATTAGGGCAGCACCAATCCAGGGAGTAGAAAGAAAGAGGGGAAGACGGGGAGAGGGGGAGAGTGGGAGAGTGGGAGAGTGGGAGAGTGAGGGAGGAAACATAGTTACATTCATCCGTGTATCCGTGTCCGTATCCCTGTCGTGCCCTTCCTCCTTCCTTCTTCCTTCTTCCTCCTTCCTTCTTCCTTCTTCCTTCGATAGGGTATAGAATCCCATGCAAGTCAGACCGATCGCGCACAAGGCTGAGGGAAGACGCACGGCCCATTCGTTAACGCCCAGAGTGCGGTAAGCCACCGCCATCAGCCAGTAAATCAACGGCGGCTTGTCAAACCTGGTTTCGCCGTTGAAATAAGGAGTGATCCAATCCCCTGTCAGCGTCATTTGACGGGCGGCTTCGGCAAACAACGGTTCGGTTTCGTCAACTAAACCGATGTTGCCGAGATTCCACAAGAAACCTACCCAGGCGATCGCGCACAGCCATAAAATCGATAGCAGCAAAGGTGCGATCCTCTTCGAGGACTTCGCTAACGGGCGCTTCCTAAACTCTGACAAACTTTTAATAACTTCCTTCACGCAAACTTCCTGCGATTTTAGATTTTAAATTTTCGCTCGCATAGAGAGTCTACCGAAAGATTCGCATTCTCGAAACTCCCAAGTCGATCGAATCCGGTTAAACTCAGATGTTACACCATTCTCAACAAGGCTTTTATGAACAGGCTTTCCGGCCTGTTCCACAATAAAATTCACTCTTTGTGGAACAGGCCGGAAAGCCTGTTCTTGAGAATGGTGCAAGATATCAGTTAAACAGAGATGTTGCACCATTCTCCACAAGACTTTCATGGGCGGGATCTCCTGCCCAACCCCTACTCCCCACAAAAAAATTCACTCTTTGTGGAACAGGCATCTTGCCTGTTCTTGAGAATGGTGCGGCTATGTGAGTTTAACCTCACATAGCCGCACCATTCTCAACAAGACCGGATCAACCGGCTTTCTCGACCAAAATCTCGGCACCTGCAGCTAAGGGTTCACGGCTGCAAAATTAATTGCCATTCTCCGGCTGTGCGGTTCCAAGCGGGCGAGGGTGTCTCCCCGGCGACGTAAGGCCCCCAGTAGTGGCGAGAACCATCCTGAGCAAAAACCACTAAAATGTCTCCCCGTTTGACTTGTAACTTGCCCTCCGGCAGCGATAGCATCAGTCCCTTGTCACCACCTTCTCCGGGCGCAAAATCCCAGTGCGCGGGTTTGCCGTAGGATTTCTCGGCTTGCCGTTTCGACAGCAGGGCCACTCGCACTGGGTGTTCGCTGCGGTTGCTGACGCGCAGACTGCCGGCGGCTTTAGCATCTACAGGGATTGAGGAAAGCAATTCCTCCTCTGACTGTGGGGGGGTTGGTGTTGAGTCGGGTTTGGGCTCGCTGGCGGTGTCTGCAGAAGCTGTCGCGACTGGGGAAACGGGGGGTATTGGGGGGAGTGCGGTGGCTTGTGAGGGCCAATCGCTCGACTGATTGGAACCGTTGGAGATAGTGATTTCAAAACGTCCTAGAAACATTCCTGTAATTAGGACGATCGACACTCCAATTACAATCTGGTAAATTTTAAGTTTCATAAATTTTAGGCTTAAAGGATAGACTGCACCCGCAATGAGTCTTAACTATTTTTAATGTAAAACCAGGGGCTGCTGTGCCACAAGATACAGTTACACTTAAATTTATTGACCGTTCTCGGCGATAAGTCGCCGATCGCTCAATACCATCTTAGATGTTAAATTTGAGATTTTAGATGGCGACATACTGACCCCGGTAAGGATTTGGAGTTGGTCGGGAGGGGCCTTTGTTTACTCATCGGTATAGCTTTTCATACCAGTTGAAAAAAAGAGTGCCACTATATGCGCGTACTCCAAACCCCAATAGTAATCAGTAATTCCCCATCTCAAATCTCAAATCTCAAATCTCAAATTGTATAACTTTTATGCAGAATACCCGAATTAACAGATTAATTGATGTTCTGGGCGATCGCTTCCGAGGCTGGCTGAGCAATCCTTGGCGGCGGATTTCGCTCCTGCTAATTAGTCTGCTATTCGGCACTTTTTTGGGAACAGCTATTTCGACGATCGCCGGACAATCTGCGGATTGGGATATTATCGCGGCCGGGCTGTTGGTGTTGTTGACGGAGTTCGCGAGCTGGCTGGTTTACGGCAGCCCGCGGCCTGTAGCCCGTTCTTTTTGGGTGGATATGCTCTATGCTCTGAAAATTGGCGTGACTTACAATTTATTTGTGGAGGCTTTCAAACTAGGCTCGTGAACGAACCTGACGGTCAACTGAGTACAGTTAGACCGCAGGCTTCTTTTTCCTTTTTTTCAAAGGCTTTTTTGAGTGACGGAGTTCCCCCGCCACTTTTGTAACTCAGACCAATTTTTCTTATGAGTTTGGCTGAATTTTCATCTCGCTCCAAAGATTCTCCACATTGACAAGAATGCCACCGTTCCGATAATTCTTTCGGGACTTTGTTGAGGCAGTTCCAACAGTGCTGGGAAGTTCCCTTTGGATCAACAAATAAAACACTTTTACCTAGTTTCCAGGCGACATATTTCAGAACGTTGGCGAATTGCCCGTGAGCAGCATCAAGCATGGATTTATTCAAACCACTCTTAGCTGACTGACCGTTAGGCAAATAAACCAAATTACCATTCTCAATATCAGTCTTGGGCTTGGCACGTCTAGTTAGATTTTTGACGCTCAAATCTTCAACAACTAAAACCTCACACTTGCTAAGTAGCTCATGTGCAGTTTTAAATTGAAAATCTAATCTAGCTCTAGCTACGAACTGATGGAGTTGGGAAACCTTGTCCTTGATTATTTTCCAAGGTTGAGAACCCTTGACTCTATTAGCTAACTTCGTTTGAAGCCTTGCTAATTTCTGAGCCGATTTCCTCAAAAATCTAGGATTCTCAACTCTTTCGCCATTGGAAAGATAGACGTAATTAGTGACTCCCAAATCAATGCCAACAGTATTTTCGACCGTCGGTTGAATTTCTGCAACCGTTACGGGAACCGTTTTATCTTCTAGCGTCAGGGAAATATACCACCCATCTGCTTTTCTGATAACTGTACCCGTCTTAACTTTGAATCCTTTTGGTATGGAACGGTGAAAGACCATAGGCACTTGACCTATTTTTGTGAGGCTAATACAAATCCTGTTTTGTTCATCTTTGACAATATCTAAGTTGTCTAATTGAGGGTAACTGAAGGATTTGTAGTAGTGAAGCCCTTTGAATCTTGGCTTGCCTCTACGATTGCCGTTTTTGTCGGGCGTGGTGAAGTTTGAAAAGGAAGTTTCAACTCGGTTGACGACATCTTGCAAAACCTGGGAATCTAACACTTTATAATCAGGGAATAATTTTTTAGTGTTTTTCAGGTCAGCTAATTGTATCGTCTGCCACTGTACATATCCGCCTTCAATGTTTGAGAAAACATCACCTTTCCTGGTTAGAGGATTGCCTGACTCATCCTTTTTTCTGCCATCCCTAGTTTGCACTCTAGTCAAGGGAATATTTCGATAAATCTCCTCAACAGGGACTATCGAAACAATCAATGGGCAAGCGTTGATAGGTGTTCTCGTGATTTCCCACCACCTAAATCTTTCGCCGAGTCGGTAGTTGTACTGCCGACGGCAGAGTTCTAAATGAGCCACAATAGTTGCTAGTTGGGGCTTGGTTGGTTTGAGGCGGTATTTGTAAGTGAGTTGCATTTTTAGCTTCTTTTTTCGACCTACCTTAATATACCATTTCTTTTGTTTTAATATCTAGGAAGTACATCAAAGTTAAAGGTACTCGCAATGTCTAATTGTCGGTTTCCGTACCTACACCCGACGAGCCTTTCATCCCTGCGGTAATTCCCAACGGGGTACTTCGCGCAGCGCTCAGATTAATCCCCTCTAAATATACCGAGGGACTTCCCGGCTGGGAGTTAAAAACTTTTTGAATCGGCGCGGGTTTAAGATGAAATATTTGTCAGTTGCGGATAGTATTTGTACAAAACCAGCCCCCGCTAGCGAGAGTTTTGAGCTGATGAATCGATCGACTGTAACCCCTATTGAAATTTTACATCGATGGCAAGCCGGCGATCGCCCGATCGCTCCCGACTTCGATCACCTGGCTTTTTGGGAACTTGCGGATGATTTGCGATCCTCTTCGAGGGCTTCGCTAACGCGCGCTTTTGGCATTACTCCTGACACTGTAGCCGATGTTGTCCGCTGCAAAACCGATTTATTCTTTTCTATTATTGACGAGCTGCATACTTTACCCCTAAAGTCAACTGCTTTTCTCGAAACTTTGTGGAATCTTTGGCTGCCGCTGGCCATGCAATTATCGACTGCCAAACAAAGTTTAAACCGTCCTTTAATTCAAGGAATTTTAGGAGGGCAAGGAACCGGAAAAACTACTTTATGCCAAGTTTTGAGGCTGATTCTGGGAAAATTGGGATATTCTACTGTCAGCCTTTCTTTAGACGATATTTATAAGACTTATGCCGATCGCCAACAACTCCAAAAAGCAGACCCGCGTTTAATTTGGCGCGGCCCCCCCGGCACTCACGATATTGACTTGGGAATCGCAGTTTTAGACAAGTTGCGCGGTTCTCAAACTCGCGAATTAGCAGCAGTTGACAATCCCAAATCTGATGCCCTCAAACCGGATATAATTAATAAAAATATAGAAATTCCCAGATTTGACAAATCTGCCTACGGAGGTGCAGGAGATAGAAGTCAACCCGAAATTATTTCCGGTGCGGATATTGTACTTTTTGAAGGTTGGTTTGTCGGCGTGAATCCGGTGGTTGATGCCCAATTAAACGAGTTTTTGGCGGCTGCACCGTTTCCGATTTCCACAGAAAGCGACTGTCAGTTTGCGCGCGATATGAATGCGAAGCTGCACGACTATCTGCCGCTGTGGAACCGATTAGATCGGTTGATGGTTTTGTATCCCCAAGATTATCGCATTTCTCAAGTGTGGCGCAATCAGGCGGAACGGGAAATGATGGCGGCGGGGAAGTCGGGAATGTCAGAAGCCGAAATTAATCGGTTTGTCGAATATTTCTGGAAAGCGCTGCATCCTGAGTTATTTATTAAGTCGATGGTGGAGGGCGATCGAGTGGATTTGGTAATTGAAATTATGAGCGATCGCACTGTCGGCAAAATCTGTCGGGCGATCGACTTAAATTTAAGCGATTAGGAAGACTTAAAATTAACGCTTTAAGGACACAACCTTGTTGTGTCCCTACCGTATTGCAGCCTTTAAGGACACAACAATGTTGTGTCCCTACTGTATTGCGGCTTATCGTGCACTCACTTGCAGGACTTATGCAAAAAGTGGTTTGACGCGCGAATTAGAGGGGTAAGGCGCGCCATAAGCACCCTACAATACAGAGGTTTTGCATCCAGGATTGAGAATTGCTAAATTAGCTGCCGGGAGTACCAAGTTCGATCGCTTTCTGCATCAAATCGTCGGTAACTTCGCCCGGTGTACCTGCAGGCGTAATGTCCTGAGCCATCGAACGAAAAGCATCGGGATTGCCGCTTGAATCGGCAGGCAGTGGGATCTCTGTAGGAGCGGGAATATCAAATTTAGGTGCAGTTGCAGCGGCTGCAGCTTGAGCGCCGGCACTCGTGCGATCGATGTCACTAACGCTGAATTCTTTTGAAGCTTCGTAGTCTGCTGATACATCAACGGTCGGCAACTTTTGTTCTCCAGCTTCCGCGCTTTCAGTGATCTGCTGAGCGTCAAAGTTCTCAATGTTATTTGGTTCTGTATTGATTTCAGACATAGCCGACTCCTTGCTAGTTTTATTTAACAATTCACTGTATCAATTATTACTTATCTCCCCGGCTTTTTCATCTACCCGCAGATGTATCGTTGGCTTCTATCTTAAGGATGATTTATTCTAGGGTGGCGGCTCAACATTACACAACTTTCCGAAAATAATGCAACTTTAGGCAAGCTCAAAACCCATACATACTCAGCCATTCCCCGTTGTTTAATCTCAAATCTCAAATATCAAATCTCAAATCGTATTACCTCTCGGGGATGGTGACTTGTACTTACAAATCTTGATATTTATATATTCTGGAAACATTTTTAAGGAATTTTATTTATGAACTCACCCGCCGCGACCAATCCTCACTCTCTCTCCAACGACACTCAAAACATAGTTCAGGCAATCAACGGGTTGGGTACAGATGAAAAGCTGGCGCTGCTCTACTTTGTTTATGAAAAAATGGGAGATTCAGTTACACCAGCCGCTCCCGCCGCTGCTGACCCACAATTAGCTCCCATGCTGCTTGATGATTTTTACAAGCTTTCCCATGACCAACAACTGAATATAATGCGAGGTATTGTTAACCGCGACGACACGCCGTATTCTCACGCTTACGGAGCTTTAACTGCTAACAATCAGTTGGTGGTTTGGTATGCTTGGGCTATTGGTATGGGGGAAACAATTGTCGATATCCCCGAAGGATATGAGGCAACTGAGGCTGTCAATGGCGTGTTGGGTCAATTTGAAGGTCTTGAGTTTGAACAGCAAATTTCGGTGCTGCGCGACGTAGCTAATAATATGGGCTACACCGATGTTAAACCAATTGCTACTCAGGCCGAAGTAGGGAAAACTTCTAGTCTTTAGATAAGAGTCTGCTGTTGCAACCTATCCTACACAAACTCTCCTCCTAGCAGAGAGAGACTCAAGAATAAAGGAATTACCCAAAGCCTCTATATGTAGGGTGCGCCTCGGCGCACCCTACCGCTATAATTAGTAGGTAAAACCTTTTTTTGCTCTTAGTCCTATTTATTCTTTCGTGTATTAGAGAGGAACGAAAGTCTTTCTATGGAATGAGAATTAAATAACTTACAATTTTGATGGTTTGTGGGATGGGCGTCCCGCCCGTCCAGAAAGGGCGGGCGGGACGCCCACCCCACGCCCTATCGGAAACACTCCCCTGATACAAGGGGAGGAGAGGAAGCAGGATTATTCTTGTTTCCCTCTTTAATAAGGGGGGACTTGCCGGGGGTGAATTTGACTTTTGCAAGAACTCTAATCATCAATCTTATACCAATTATTAAAAGTCGAAGCACCCAGCGCCGGACTTAGGTGTGGGTGTTTCAATACAGATGCTCCCGTATAATCTATATGTAGCCCTATTTTTCATAACAGGTATAAAAAAGGTTGTCAGTCAGCAAATGAGTTTTTTCGGGTAAACTTTTCGCGGGAATTCCATCCGAAATATCGAACCTTTTTGGGGTTGACTTTCGACCGTAATTGTGCCGCCGATCATCTTGACTAAAGAAGCACAAATAGCTAGTCCTAAACCGGTGCCTGGATATTGGCGAGTTGTGGTTTGGTCGCCTTGGTGGAACTTGTCGAAAATGTGGGGAAGAGCCTTTTCACAGATGCCGATTCCTGTATCCCGAACGGTGATAATTAGCCGATCGCAATTTAATTCCCGCACCTCAATGTAGATGCTGCCCTCATGGGTGAATTTAACCGCGTTGGAAACGACATTGGCCAAAATTTGCCGCAGGCGCAACTTGTCATTAACTATAAACTGATCCTGCAAGCACACGCTGACGGACATGGCCACATTCTTATCGGTGGCTTGATTTCCGAATTCCAAGGCCACATCCATTACTAAATGCGCTAAATGAAATTTTTCAATTTTTAATTCTGTGCGGCCACTCTCGATTTTGGAGAGGTCGAGGATATCGTTAATCAGCAGTAGCAGATTTTTACCGTTATGTAAAATGCGCCCCACCATTTCTTCTTGCTGGGCGGTCAGCAGTTGTTTGTGCTGGCGCAGCAGCAATTGGGAAAACCCGATAATCGAATTCATGGGAGTTCGCAATTCGTGGGACATGATGCCCAAAAATTGCGATTTTAACTTGGCTGCTTCTAGCAGTTGCAATTTTTGCTGTTCAATGCGTCGCCCCTGATTTTCCAGTTCTTCCTGCTGACGAATTAGCAGCTCGTTTTGCAAGTCTAAAAGCTGTTCCTGCTTTTTTAATTTTTCGATCGCCAGCGCGTTGTTAATCGCGATCGCAGCTTGTTGTCCCATAACCGCCAGCAGTTCCTGAGTATGCCTGTCCATCGCCGTGCTGTCTTTCCCGTTGCCGATGGCCAACACACCCAAACGCCCGCTTTGCCCCCACTCGATCGCCGCTGCACAAGCCGCCGCCGGCAGCAAGCCTTTGCGGGACTCCGACCGCCACAGTACAGACTCTCCCGTCGCAAATGCTTTCCACAGCAGCTTGTTTTCCACGTGCGGGGTTTTGCCGTCACCAAAGTTTTCCGTGCCCCCGACAGCGCTGAGTTTGAGGGCGGTGCAATCGGACTCCAGGAGAGCAACTAGGCAAAATTCCGCTCCTGCGATCACCTCCACAGTCGCGTCCGCGATGGCTTGCACCAATTCACCCCAATTACCCGCGCGCTGGCTCAATATATTGGTAAACTGCTCTATCACCTGTAAATCCCGCCCAGCTTCTATTACCGTCGGGGCTTCGCACAATTTTTCAGCGTTGAAGTTAGCTTCCGAGCGCGGTTGATGGCGCCAAAACTCTTGTTCTGCTTGGGGATCGGCTTGAGTTTGTTTGATCGGTTCCATATCCATGTAGGTTCCCACCCACTCCAAAACTTCCTGACTGTCGGGGTTAGCGGGCCATCCTCTGGCCACGTTCCAGCGGTATGTGCCTTCTCGCGTCTGCAGACGAAATAGAATTTCGTAGCTTGGCGGCGGGAACTTAGAAGTGTGCGATCTCGCCAACAGACGAGGGCGGTCTTCTGGGTGGACGCGCGCCAGATAGCCGAAACCTAAAGCTGCTGCTGCTGGTACCCCGGTGTACTCCTCCCAGCGCTGACTGAAATAAGTCGCCCGGCCGTCAGCATTTGTTTTCCAAACTATCTGAGGAATTGCCGAGCACAGGCGATCGTCCTGAGTTTGGCAGTCGCCAACTTGCGGTTGGGGGGATGTTATTTCAGATACTTTGTGTAAGATTTCCGAGTCGGAAAACTCCGAGGGAAAAGACTTATTGCCGTGATACTGAGTCATAACAGGTTATATAAATAAGCGTTGGACTAGAGCCCTAACACCGATTAAAGACTCGTGCTGCTAGCTTTATTGATTTTGAGGGCCCAAGTGCATCAAAATTTTTTATACTTTAAATTTATCTGGGTAGTGGTATCCTTACCTCTATCAACGGGCGGACAATGAGATAATTCAGTTAAACTATTGAAACATTGAGAGCTTACCTGTCCCGATCGGGCTCGTGCAGGCATCGCCGCAAAATAACTTAAAAATTAACTTGCATTCTTGGCGGCTGCATGAGTATGCTTAAAAATGATGTGCGACCTGTAAAACCCTAAATCAGGACACATTCTCAAATTTTCTCAGTTTAGCTGAGTCAGTTGACGATATTTTAAAAATTTAGCGGGCTATTGGAAGAAAGATGAGTAAAATTCGCGTTGCTTTGGTAGAAGACCATGACCTGACAAGAGTCGGCATCCGCACTGCTTTACAACAGCGTGAGACGATAGAAGTTGTCGGCGATGCAGCTAACGCTACAGAGGGATTGAAACTGCTTCAGTCTTCAAAACCTGACGTGGCAATTGTAGACATTGGCTTGCCGGATTTTGATGGCATTGAACTTACACAAAAGTTCAAGAAATCGGTAGCGGAGTCCGATCCTGATACAAAAATTTTGATCCTGACTTTTCAGGACAATGAAGAAGAAGTTCTGGCAGCTTTTGCCGCCGGAGCTGATTCTTACTGCATGAAAGATATTAGCTTCGATCAGTTATTAGATGTAGTAAAAGTAACTCACGAAGGTAACTCTTGGATCGATCCGGCGATCGCCCGTATCGTCCTGAAACAAGCTCGCACTCAGGAACCTGCGCCGGAAGAACCGAAGGCTGAGGGCAAAAGAGTCACAATTAAGGCGGCCGAACCTGAGTTTAGTCACATCATTGAGACTTACCCTTTAACCGAGCGGGAATTAGAGGTTTTGGAACTGATCGTGCAGGGTTACAGCAATGCTGCAATCGCCGAAAAGCTGTACATTACTGTCGGTACAGTCAAGACTCACGTCCGCAATATTTTGAACAAGTTGTGCGCTGATGACCGCACTCAGGCAGCCGTTCTCGCCCTGCGTTCTGGCTTGGTTGGATGAAGCCTTATCATCAGGCCAAATCAAGTTAAAAGTAGGGTGCGCTGGGCGCACCTTACTGCCACTGATTTATGGTGTGCAGTGTACACCGACTGACTAATTGTTACCAAAAAATTAGGGCAGGCAGTGTGCACTAGCCGAGCAATTGTTGGTTGTTAAAAAAGTGATAAAGTTTAAACCCGCATCTATCCCAGTACAGATATTTTTTTAAATATTAAAAAAAACGAATCTACCTTAAGATAGATGCTAAAAAACTATCGTAGTACCAATACTTATTGTTGAGCGATCCCCAGTTAAATAAACTTCGATCGCACTGCCGATATGGCGCGATTTCACTTCATAAAAGGCGCAGGCACAGGCCAGATGACGATACTTTTAGGAATAGTTAAGCCTTAAAGAAATTATATCCGTAGAGTGATGCTGAGTTCGCTTAAATTTGCGAAATTAAAAGTATCTACTGCTACTGAAATATTTTAGAAAGAGGTATTATGGCCGCTCCCATTGAATTCAAGTTATTTGCTCCCTACAACAAAGGAGCTGCCTTGATTGGCTCTTTTTCTAATTGGGAAGATATTCCGATGGAAAAGGACGAAGAAGGTTATTTCCGCACGCGAGTTGAGTTGGAGGATGGCGTTTATCAATACAAATTCCGCGTTCAGTCGAAAAGCTGGTTTGTGGAACCAGATCAGTGGGTAGATGTGGTCGATCCCTACGCGACTGACATCGACAATCCCACTCAAAACGGCATTGTTCGGATCAAAGACGGCGATCGCATTATCGATACCTATGTTTGGAAACACGACGACAAACCGCTGCCAGCCGATCGGGAATTAGTGATTTACGAAATGCACATTGCCGACTTTTCCGGTGGCGAAGATGATCCCTTCGCCCGCGGCCAGTACAAGCACGTCGTCGAAAAACTCGATTACCTAGTCGAACTCGGCATCAACGCGATCGAACTCATGCCCATCAAAGAATACCCAGGCGATTACAGTTGGGGCTACAACCCCCGCTACTTCTTCGCTGCCGAGTCCAGCTACGGAACCACAGAAGAACTCAAAAATCTGATAGACGAGTGTCACGGGCGCGGTATTCGCGTCATCATGGACGGGATTTACAACCACTCGGAAGCATCGAGCCCCCTCACTCAAATCGATCACGATTATTGGTACCACCACGAACCCCGCGATCCTGACAACAATTGGGGCCCGGAATTTAACTACGAATTCTACGACGAAAACTTAGGAACTTTCCCGGCGCGCCAATTTGCTGGCGATACAGTCCGCTTCTGGATTCAAGAATATCATCTCGACGGCATTCGTTTCGACGCGGCGCGACAAATTGCTAACTACGATTTCATGCACTGGGTAGTTCAAGAAGCCAAAGATGCCGCCGGCCCCAAACCGTTTTACACCGTTGCCGAATACATTCCCGACGATCCCAGCATCACCAATCTAGACGGGCCGATGGACGGCTGCTGGCACGACAGTTTCTATCACTCCATAATTCCACAACTCTGCGGCGACAATTTTGATTTAGAACGTCTCAAAGAGGTAATCGACTGCAAGCGGCAAGGTTACTTGGGTGCTACGAATGTAGTCAATTATTTGAGCAATCACGATCACGATCGCGTTTTTGCCGAATTGGGCGATCGCGGGATTTTGGATGAAGCCGCCTTCAAGCGGGCGAAGTTGGGAACCGTGCTGTTAATGACAGCAGTTGGCGTGCCCCTGATTTGGATGGGCGAAGAATTTGGCGAATACAAAGCCAAAACAATTGAGCAAGCTAAAATTGACTGGACGCTGCTAGGAAATGACCTGAATAAAAGTTTGTGGGAATACTACAAAGGCTTGATTCACCTGCGTAAAAATAACCAAGCACTTTACACAGAAAACATCGACTTTTTCCACGAAGACCCCGACTCGAAAGTTTTTGCTTACACTCGCTGGAACGATGAAGGTTCGAGAGTTGTAGTAGTGGCGAATATGTCGGAAAATTATCTGGCAGGTTACAGCGTTCCCCACTTCCCGGCAAACGGAACTTGGCACGAATGGACGGGGAATTATGATATTGAATCTGGCGATGACAATATTATGATTGACTTGCCGGAATACGAAGCGAAAGTGTTTGTTTGGCAGTAAGGCAACGGAGGACAAAGACTTTCGCCGTTTCCCTACCCCAAAATAATCATTATGTAGGAAAAGGGCACTGCCTTTCGTCGTGTCAACTTAATCTATCAGTCCGCCAGTCCTCCCACCCGGCAGTCCGCCAGGGACTGAAGTCCCTGTCTAATAGCTGAAGTCCTCTGAAGAGGACTAATGAGTTTTTCAGTCCTCTTCAGAGGACTTCGGCTTTGAGGCAGGGGTTTCAACCCCTGCCGGACTGCCGGAGTGCGGGTTTAACGCTAAGTTGACACCTATGGGCATGGCGCCGTGTCCTACTCTCCGCGCCGGAAACGGCGAAAGCCTTTGTTCCTACAGATATCGCTCAAAAGAGAAGCTTTTGTTTGTTCCCCGATTGATTTTCTAGGCACAATTGGGTTATAGCCGCCGCCGGTATTGGTTTGCTAAAGAAGTAACCCTGACCCATATCGCACTTATGCGATCGCAAAAACGCCAACTGTTCTGCTGTTTCCACTCCCTCAGCAATCACCTGTAAATTCAGGCCCTGTCCCAAGGCGATCGCCAGTTTCACAATAGTAGCACCGTTGCTGCCCGTCACCAAATCGGCCACGAAGGATTTGTCTATTTTTAAATTATTGAGGGGAAAGTTTTTCAGAGACCACAGCGAAGAATAACCCGTGCCAAAATCGTCCAGAGAAATGTGAATTCCCATGTCCTGCAACTGCTGCAATACCGACACTGTAAAGCTCACATCTGTCATGGCAATGCTCTCGGTAATTTCTATTTCTAAATATTCGGGATTTAACTTGGTTTCTGATAAAATTTCAGCGATGATTTGTACCGTGTGAGGTTGCAGAAACTGGCGGGCTGATAAATTCACCGCTATCCGCATCGGCGGCAATCCCAGTAACTGCCACGCTCGATTTTGCAAGCAAGCAGTCCGCATCACCCATTCGTCAATTTGGCAGATTAATCCTGTTTCCTCAGCTAAGGGAATAAATCGATCGGGAGGAATCAAACCGCGTTCGGGATGCTCCCAGCGAATCAGAGCTTCCACGCCCACTATTTTGCCAGTATTTAAATTTATTTGCGGTTGATAGTACAGGACAAACTCAGATTTGTTGAGAGCTTTGTAAAGATGATTTTCTAAGTTAAGATCCTCGGAGACTTTACTGCCGATCGCCTGCGTGTAAAACTGATAATTATTGCGACCTTTCTGTTTAGCTTTGTACATCGCAGCATCAGCATTTTTTAGCAGAGTTTCTGCATCTTCTCCGTCGTAAGGAGCCAAAGCAATTCCCAAGCTCGCCTTAATATAAAGTTCCAAACCATCAAAATCAAAAGGACTGCTTAAACTCTGGATAATTAACTGGCAAATCTTAGTTGCTTCCTCCGGGGTGTTGATATTGTACAGCAGCACAGTAAATTCATCTCCGCCCCAACGAGCCATCGAATCCCCCACGCGCAAACAGTTAGTCAACCGCCGAGACACACTTTGCAGCAACAAATCGCCCACAGGATGACCGAGAGTATCGTTAACATTTTTAAATCTATCTAAATCTAGAAAGATTACCGCCAGCATTTCTCCATTTTGGTGAGCGCTAGCTAAAGCTAAAGACAGCCTTTCATTAAACAGTAATCTATTAGGTAAACCAGTTAAGGGGTCGTGAGAAGCTTGATGCCGGATCATCGCCTCTACACGCCTCTGCATTGCAGCCATGTACAGGTGAGTTCCTAAAGATTGTGCTAGCTTCTGTTCCTCGCTAGTCCACTTTTGAGCTTCGGCTGTTTTGATTTCTTTCCAAGCTGCAAAGGACTGTCTGGGACGATCGTTCCGGGCGTCCGAACTGCAACGGCCCGCCCACAAAATTTCGGTTTGTATAGGGCTGCGAAAAACGGTGAGACAGCCGATGCACTGTTGGCGGTATTGCAGCGGTACGGCCAAAAATGATCTAATGGAAGCTGCGACTAAATTGGCAGATACAGATTTAAGTTGAGGTTCTTTATAAATATCGGAAATTGCGTACAAGTGCGGTACGATAAAACTGGAAACATTGCTGTCAATTGAGCTGTAATGCTGCGAATATAGATTTTCAAAAATACCTAATTGGCTTGTATGATTAGCAGTTTGTCCTCGATCGTCTTGGCTTGCCCTCCACATAATCTGCTGCCAAAACGGGCTGAGTTCAAGGTCGATGTCTGCAGGCTGCTGGCCACAGGTATAAAGCAAAGCCGGCCGATCGCCAAACTCGGCTGCAAGGTAGAGTCGCCCTCCCGAACCACGCAAATGCTTGACAGTTTGTTCGAGAACTGCTTTCCGAATTTCGTTGAGTTCCAGAGGAGAATGCAGCAAACTGGTAATTTGGTTGATAACGGCTTCGTCGCGTGCTTGCTGTCTAGCTTGACTGAGTAGAAAAGATTGGGCGATCGCAATTGAAAGTTGATCCACAAGCAACTGCACCATTTTCAATTCTCGATCGCTAAACCGTTTCGGTTGGCTGTGATGAGACACCAACAGTCCCCAAAGGTGATTTTGATGCAAAATCGGCACCGTCAGAGAAGATCGTGCCCCCATAGCCTTCAGATATTCAGCGTGACAGGGGTCTACAGGACGATAGCTAATATCTTCAACTGCTAAAGTTTTGCCGGTTTCGGGACAATCTAACCGATTAATTGTTTGATGCTTCAATTCCACATCTACAATCACTCGCTGCCGCGCTTTGAGAAACATTTCCCGAGCACTCTGGGGAATGTCGCCTGCTGGAAAGCGCAAACCCAGCATAGATGGCAACTTGTCGCCGTCGATCGACTCAGCAATCACCTCACCGCTACCGTCGGCCTCAAAGCGATAAACTTTTACTCGATCGCTTTCTAAAAAGCTGCGGATTTCTCGCGCCGTTGTCGTCAAAATCTCTTGGAGTTCTAAAGAGTTGCGGATGCGATTGGTAATTCGATTGAGTAAAATCTCTTGTTCTAAAGTCGATCGTGACATTTGTGTAACTTTGGTGCGGGTCATCGCTTTTGATCTCCCGGGCTGCTGACAGCATTTTTGCGAGCCACAGTCTTAACTTGTCCTGTATTATACATTACAACACTTTCGCGGCGTCTAGGGGCTTGACCCAACCCTGGAGCGAGAAACTCGGTTTCTGGGGATATTTCTGGTTTTTAGACAAATTTCGGTGAGAAACCGGGTTTTTCACAGCACTTATATCAATTCCGGTAACGCCGGAATGATGGTTGACTGTTGACTGTTGATTGTTGACTGTTGACTGTTGACTGTTGACTGTTGACTGTTGACTGTTGATTGTTGATTGTTGACTGTTGACTGTTGACTGTTGACTCGATTTTATGATTCCGATGCAACCGGAAACGATATGACAAGGCAAGGAAAGATCGTTCTGACCATTAGTGAGGACTCAAGTCCGATCGAGTTCGATCGGACTTGAGTCCTCAATACAAAGCAATTGCACAGCTACAAGACAAAAGCTATAGAGAAACCGGCTTGACCAACCCGTATTCTGCCCTCTGGAGGGAGAATACTGGTTGGTCAAGCCGGCTGGCAAGTATTTATACCTTAAAAGGTCTCGTTAAGCCGACGCCCAAATTTCCCGAATTCTGTCCGGTAAAAAGCCAGCTATTTCCTGAATTCGCTCCTCGGACAGCTCATCCTTCGTTGCGGAAAATACAGCGGCGATCGCAGTTTCCGGTTTTACTCCTGAAGGAAGTGCGCCTTCTAGTTCCACCCTCCGTGCAAACAAATTGCCATCGATCCCCGCAGGTGCAGGCGGGCCGGTCAAAGGCTGACGTATGCGGCTGAGCAATCCCACCAGCGGATTGGTATCTTTCCAGAGGTCTGCTATTTCTTGTTGCAGGGTTTTGTCATCCGTAGGCAAAACTTCTTTGTGCAATTCAGATTCCACGTGCTCGATGGCTTCTTTTGTCATCACATCGCGCATGACCCGGTAGACTATTTCGGTAATGTCGCGGGCATCAAAAATATCCTCCAAGTGACCGTTTACCATCACTTTTTCCAAAAACGGCATATCCTTTGAAGCGATAGGAACTGCCGATCCTTCCTGGTGGAGCGACATCGGAGGATTAGTCTCCATTTTGTGTAACAGTTTCTGGCCTTTTTCTGTTAACTCAGCTTCTTGAAATGCCACTAAAGGCGGCAATAACTCAGCTCCTCCATAAGGCTCGCCACTAAACTGAGCTTTGATAAATTCCCTTTGGTTGAGGTAGTCCAAATGACCTAGCAATTCCGCTTCCGCCACCGGGTGACCGACATATTCTTCCGCTGCGTTCCTAATTTCCGACTCTCCCCTGGCGTTTCCGCTGCCAATCTTTTTGAGCAAAATGTAAGTCAGGTCGTCTCTGATTGGAATTGTCATTAAAACCTCCTAGGTTAATATCCGGTAAAGCTTAAGTAAAAACTGAATTTTTTTACTGGCTTAAATTGTGATGATTACTGCTTAAAAACATTGAAGTATAAAGTAGAGTAATCAAGTATCTCTCAGCAGGTGGAAGTTATTAAAATCAAGTAGCGGTTAGAATCTTCCTTTAGGTAGATCCTTGTATGGAAACCCATCTCTAATGTGGTTAATATCCTAAAAAGCT
Source organism: Microcoleus sp. D2_18a_B4 (assembly GCF_036702475.1). Lineage (NCBI taxonomy): Bacteria > Bacillati > Cyanobacteriota > Cyanophyceae > Oscillatoriales > Microcoleaceae > Microcoleus > Microcoleus sp. D2_18a_B4. The sequence goes on along the minus strand of NZ_JAUBTL010000014.1, from coordinate 29,502 downwards.
GTCGCCACTATTCAATGCTATTAAGCGAGGATGCTTTATTGGTAAGAGTTTTCGTAATTAGTGCGTATTTTTACCAAGGCTGACGCACCAAGAGGGGCTCACCTGGTAATTGGCGCTGGGAGATGTAGAATTAAGCAGATGCTATGGGGTCAATCAACTGCGGTCGTTTTGCCTGCAGCTTGTAGCGATATTGTATCGGCTTAGACCAAAAATTGGTCATGGGAGAGCTACAACAAATACGAGCCAATCTGTTTCAAGTGCCGCAGCGCCACTTGAAGAATGCCTCGGAGACAAATTTTTTGATGGTTGCGATCGGCATTTATGAATTACCCTAATTGGAACAATAAATTGGAATCCTCGTCTTTTACTAGCGGTCAACCCCCGGTTGACCAGCGTCCTTTAGTTTTGGCTGTAGACGACAACCCGGACAACTTAGAGCTGCTGACACAAATACTCGATTTATTCGGCTGCGAGTGCGTGGGAGCAGTTGACGGGTACGCAGCTCTTTCAGCAGCAGTCGATCGACAGCCCGACCTAATCGTACTCGACATTTGCCTGCCCGATATAGACGGTATGGAAGTAGTAAAGCGCGCCCAACAAAACCCCCAGATCAGACATATTCCGATTGTTGCTGTCACAGCACTAGCAAAACCAGAAGACCGCGCTCGAATTCTCCAAGCTGGCTGCGTGGAATACCTTTCCAAACCTTTTAACATCAAAGATTTAGAAACAGTTATCCGCCAGCACATCAACTCTCCACTGGCTTTGGTGGAGTTTTAGATTTATAATTAGAATCACGAACTTGAGGTGCAGAGTCCAAAATTGCGATCGTCCCAGTGCGGCCTGTCTCCAAGGTCGCATCGCGGAGCAAATCAATGACTCCCACGCCCAAAACCTTTTGGATTAATTCTTTCAGTGGCAATTCCAGAAGAGATTCTAATTGTGTTCGCACCTGCAACGCCAAATCTTGCTGACCGTTCTGAGCCAGCAGTTTTTCCGGTTGAGTAAGCCCATTTTCGACAACAATTATCAATTTGTTATCCAAAAGATTGCAGAGCGCCTGACTCGTTGGGTGTCCGAGTTGAGAGCGGTACAAAGCTTGAATTCCCTGCGAAAGAGTCCGTTCTAATTTACCCCGAGTAGGTTCTAAGGTTTCCCCTGTCATATTTTTTCTTTAAACCATAATAGATAAAAAAGACTGTTAGCAGTTAACAGTTAACTGTTAGCTGTTAACTGCTAACTGCTAACTGTTAGAAATAACCGTCGCGTTAGCCGACAGTAACTTCATTAGTTTCCACCCCAGTTGCACCCTTAACACCTTTAGCAATTGTCACCAACTTGTTGACAATTTCCTGACTGGGAACTGTACCTTTGAGAACTACCGTAGTGCCAAGTTGAGCCACATAAACAGTCTCAATATCCGCAACATCTGGATTTGCATCGAAAGCCTGAGCCACCCGTTTAGCTAAACCGCTTTGATCGTATTCTCCGTTCAAGCCCATGCGTTCCGGCGGGATTGTCTGAGCGCTCGCAGCAGGTTGAGCTTGAGCTTGAGATTGAGCTACAGGTGCTTGGTAAGCAGGAGCGTCAACTGTTTCTTGATTGTCTTTTTTTTCTAAACCAAACAATCTTTTTAGCCAGCCCATAGAGTTTGTCCTCCGACAAAGTTTGTGTTAATTGACGTGTTAATTGACGTGTTAATTCACGGTTGGCAAATCGCCCTGTAATTGTTATTCTCAATACCAGGAATTACGATCGCACTCTTGGATGCAGAAACCGAGTTTTTTTTACAAAAAAGTATCGTTACAGCCATCCGCCCCGGTAGAAAAACCAGGTTTGTTGAGTTTGGTGCGCCCATCCTAAATACAATTTACTGTTGTACAACTACGCCGATCATCTGCCTGGAGACATAATTCTCCCGCTCTCAAACAAATACTTGCGCTGACCATTCCGGCAAATCAAACTTAAACCCTTCTTCCCCAACTTCTACTATTTTGTTGTACATCCACTCGTGCCAAGTTCCCCCAGCCGGAAACTTAGGAATGCTGTTACCAGATAGATAAGTATCCGAAAAATTAGCGACAACTACTGCTCGCGTTCCCTCATCGCTCCAGCGGTAATAAGCCAGCACTTTGGCTTCGGGATTTTCGTGGATAAATTCAATATTGTCGGTATAAAGTGCCGGCAAATGTTGTCGCAGCCGAATCATGTGTTTGTAGTATTCCAATAACTCATGATTTGGCGGATTTTTCAACAAAGACCATTGCAGGGCGTTGCTGATTTATGGTATGAAAGGCTAAATATGCAAGTCATAGAAACCAGTATCTACAAAGCTTCGGGATTTTCAACTTATTTTTTTTCATACCCTGATTAAGCAACGCCCTGAATTTTAGTGCGGAAATAACCTCTGTCATTTTTTTCTAAGGGATATTTTTTCCATAAGGAAAGGAAAAGAAGCCGAGCAGTGTAGCTGCTTTGTTGTTGGAAGCAAAGAGTTTGAATTCAATTGCAGCGGCCATGAATAGCTTGTTTGCAGAACTTATAAGTGTGATTAGTATTAATTTTTACAATTTTGCAAATCTGTCGGCATCGTTGTTAAGAGTTAACCCTGTAACTCTTATGTTGTAAGGTGTACAGTGGGCAGCCGGAGGATTTAGTAGTGCACACTACGCACCAGCACGCGGGGAAGCATCTCATATTTGTAAAAACAGTTCTTCTGGCTCCTTCCTTCTTCCTTCTTCCTCTTTTCTCCTGGCTCCTGGCTCCTGACTCCTAACTCCAATTTCTAGCTTGGCTGCTTTCATTGAGATGCTCCCGCACCCGGAAACCTGATTTTAATCAAAAATGTAGTTAAAGTAACTAAAAATTATTAAGCGCTGTTTATGAAAAATAGTCGGGACTGTTTTTAGTTAGTAGTCTGAAACCCTAGATTTTCCGTTGGTAGCGAACTTGCCTTGGAGCCTTGAAACCCTTATTCGACGGTGGGTATCAAAAACTGTCCGAAGTATTGTATGAAAAGTAATTTAACTTTTGATAACTAAATAAATCGTGGTCAATATTTAATATTTGTAACTAAAGAAACATTTTTTACCCTACAGGAATAATACCGTAGAAAGATGTCATTTAATGCGGAAACAGCGAGGATGAGCGTGTAATTATCAGGCAAGGGAAACCAGAAAAATGAATCCTTTATTCAACTGGGTTTTCCTGCGACTTTAAGCCAAGTTTGAGCCGAGAATAGCAATGATTATTTTTGCTTATGTCTTGGTATCACTTGTTTTATAGTTTTTGACTGGTAAACTTTGTAGAACCTTTAATCAGCTTTAACGACTGCTGCTACCTCAGTAATTGGTAATTGGTGAAAATCTCATTCGTCCCTATTACCCGTTAGATATTCTGAGCAGTGGCTTAAGGCTCTAAAAGTTTAATGTGGGATGTTGGCGAATTACCGTTACTGTAAAACTCTGGAGTGTTAAAAATGCTAAAACAAATGTGTTGGTTGCCCAGATTGGGACGCAATGGAGAAAAGATATTGCACTTACGCACCGATGCCCGTCAAGGGTGGCGGCCTTATACAGCTTTTCCGCAGTTCGCTGTATCCGACTACCGGGAACCGGGCGGTTCTAAGGGATGGGCAACATATCAGAAGCTGAGAACTCAAGGGTGGAATTTAATATCGACCGCAGAAGGGCAGCAGTCGATTTTTGGCGAACAGAAAAGTGCTTAAACAACCCGAAACCGCAGCAATAAAAGAAGAGGTAAAATCCTCTTCTTTTTATTACTTTTGGAGAGAGCAACTGGGTTTTTAACCATCCTACTTGGTAGAATGGGTAAGGTGTGCAGTGCTCACCTTACCTAATTTTCAGATGTTTGCCAGTTGCAAGTAAATTAGGCGATCGCCCTTTCTGTCTCTGCTGTAGTTGCTAGGTTATGGAGCACCGGCTGGCGAGTTCTCAAGTTAAACCGGTATCCGTGGGGGAGGATGTGCAACTTGGCGCCGCAAATCGCTAAAGCCTCATCCTTCAACAGTCCATCTACATTGTCGTGGAGTTTTTCCGACTCGTCGATGACAGTTACAGCGCTTTCGCCAATGACTTCCAACTCGTCACCGTGGACTAAAATAGCTGTATTTTCGTCAATACCAAATCCCAACACGGCCGGTTGCAGCAAGAGTGCCGAAACTAAGCGTCCCAGACGACCTCGCTGGGCGAAATGCTGGTCGATGACAACTCCTGGAAGGAAACCCATTCCGGGGCCCATTGCTACCACATCAACGCGGGGATTTGTCTCCGAGTCTCCTTCAATAATCATCATGTCTGGCATCATTGCCGCGCCGGCACTGGTGCCCCCAATGATAATTCCTTCAGAGAAGCGTTTGTGCATAGCTGCGTCGAGTTTTGTGTCTTTCAAGCAGCTAATAATCCGCGCTTGATCTCCGCCGGTAAAGAATATGCCAGTGGCTTGTTCGATCGCTTCTAAATACTCTGGATTGCCGGCCTCTTCGGGTTTCTGGGTGTCAACAACTCGCACATCTTCAGCGCCAAGTCGCTCAAACACTCGGATGTAATTATCTCCTACTTCTCCCGGCAGGCTTGTCGCAGCCGTCATGATCACAATGCGGGCTTTAGTGCCTCCGGCGCAGCGCAAGAATTCCCGCAGAATTTTGCAGTCCCCCTCCTTGTCTTCTGCGCCACCAATAATTAGCAACTTCCCCTGAATTTCGTTGCTCGCCATATTATCTCCACTGTTAATTTATTAATAATTTCACTAAAACACAAACTTCTTTTTCCCGAAAACCGCCAAAAGGTATATCTAGATACCAAAAACCTCTCCGACTTCTACCCCTCCCGGACGCATACAGCTCAAGCGTTCTGCTTGTTTTTTACTCTTGCTCCAGGCTGTAACGATGGTTTTGTAAACAGTCCTGGAGGCACTAGACTAAAGAAACCGGAAATAGGAACGAAAATTCTGCGTGTGAACGGAAAACCTTAACTGAGAAACCCCGGTTTTTGAGAGAGCTGTTGCGTCCGGGACTGGTAAAAAATACCGGTTTCTGCCTCTAGGACTATCTATTTAACTCATCCTTGACGATCGACAAAACAAACTTACCCCCCCTAACAGGAGATAGGGGGGGTCAAGAAATGAGCTTAAACTATGGGGCCCACGCGCGCGCGGTGATCAATCCGGTTTCTGATCCGATTCTTCGCTAATCCTCCTCTGATTGCTCGTAGAAATCCGGTTGATGAGCGTAAGTCCTCAATTAGCCCGATCGCCCGTTAGTGCGAGCGATCGATCAAATTGCTCAATATGGTACTCGCGCGTTCTAAAGGTAGGTGTCTGGGTTTGCCGTTCCAGACAATCTGATATTCGTTGCTGTTTTGACCATCGCCGTAGCCAGAAATTAGCTTCCGGTGAAATGCTTCCTCAGCTAAGTGGTGAACTTTTTCCCTGAGAGCAGTTTGTGCGATCTTCATAATTTGCTGCCTCTTAAATTTTCTTTCACTGTCATAAACAATTATAAGTACAGAGTGTACCTCTCAAAAGTTATAGCTTTTTTTTGGGAGGGGGGAAAGAAGTAGTCATTAGTCATAAGTGCTTAGTCATCAATGCTTAGTCATCAATGCTTAGTTATCAATGCTTAGTCATCAATACTTAGTCTGATGTTGAAGGAAGAAGGAATATTTTCCCACTCTCACCCTCTCCCCCTCTCCCCATCTCCCCTACTCTCCCACTCCCCCTTTCGGGCAATACTCAAGGCAGAATGGGTCGGAGTATTTGTCTCACTGCTGGAATATCTATGCCCGCAGGTAGTATCCCATGCACCGACTATAAAGTTACCGTAAAAAATTAGGTCAAAGGAGGTTAGAAAATGCTGCAAGAAAAAACCACTGAAACAGCCCGCGTCAATGCTCGAAAAACCGATATTTTTGATGTTTTCAACTTCAAACACTATATCGGGCCCAACCCTTATTTAGACACCGCGGCTTTAGTTTTTGATTTCGCGGTGACGGGGGCGAGCGAACCTTTGCCGATCGCACATTACCAGGAAATTATTAGCGAGCGCTACCCGCAACTGCTGCACGAAACTTTCTCAAACCATGCCCAACTGTTCGGCCGTACCGCCTCAGAAGTAGCAAAACTCGACATGGGTTTGCACTTCCAAAACTGGAACATCAAGCCGTTTTCTCAGTTTTACAGAATCAGCATAGAAGCACTTCACGCCCGCACCGCCAGAGCCGTAGTGTACGCAGTTTGGGATTGGTTTGAAGCCATCAATCAAAATCAAGACTTTCCCTTGGAATCACAAATGGGCGCGCTGCAAAATATGTTCCGGCAGTCAGTTTACGGAGGCCCGACAGTTTATTCGTTAATGCGATCGGCATCCCAAAAAGGCATTCCCGCATTTTATTTGTGGGATGAAGGACTCATGCAATATGGGTACGGCAAAAAACTGGTTCGCGGCTCTGCAACTACCTTTGATTGTGACAGCCACTTAGACTCAGATTTTACCACGCGCAAAGACGATTGTAAAGCTTTTCTCGCTACATTAGGATTTCCTGTTCCCAAAGGCGATATCGTCTCCACAGAAAACGGAGCTGTGGCAGTTGCTAGAGAAATTGGCTACCCAGTTGCTATCAAACCAGTAGTCGGTCATAAAGGGATTGGGGTAACAGCAGATGTCCAGGATGCCGAGGAATTGCAGGCGGCTTTTAAAAGAGCAGTTAAGGCCATTCCCGAAACAGATCCGGTGCGAGTAATTGTGGAAAACAGCATCAAAGGATCGGATTTTAGGCTGCTGTGCGTTGACGGCAAATTTGTTTCTGCAACTGAACGCCGGCCCGCTTCGGTAACAGGTGATGGCGACTCAACAATTCGCGAATTGATCCGCCGTGAAAACCGCAAACCAGAACGTTTGGATACGCCAACTTCGGCGATGAGCAAAATTCAGTCCGACGAAGCGATGGAAATGTATCTGGAAGAACAAGGGCTGTCATTGGATAGTGTGCCAACTCGCGATCGCACTGTGTATCTACGCAAAGTCGCTAATCTTTCCGCAGGCGGCATCAGCATCGACGCTACCCGCACTATTCACCCGGATAACATTGTTTTGGCTCAAGATATCGCCCTACATTTTCGGTTAACTTGTTTGGGGATTGATGTCATAACAGAAACTCTCGCCAAATCTTGGAAAACCGGCAATTTTGGGATTATCGAGATCAATGCCGCGCCGGGAATTTTTATGCACCTCAACCCCGCTGTCGGCGAAGGAGTTGATGTGCCTTCCCATATTATCGAAACTTTCTTTGAATCGGGAAAATCAGCCAGAATTCCGATTATTACTTTCAACAGAATTTCGGTACATGACCTACAAGAAACCATCGACCATATTCTGTTGCAGCATCCCGATTGGACAATCGGTGCTGTTTGTCGCGGTGGACTTTTTGTTAACCGTTCTGAAAAAGTTTTGAATAAGAATTACCATCTCAACTTGCAAAGTTTGCTGCGGAATCCCAAGCTCGATTTGTTAATTGCTGAATATCCAGAAGAGATTTTGGAAGCTGAGGGAATGTTTTATCGGGGCAGCAATATGGTGGTGCTGGACAATCCCGGAGAAACTGAGATGATGTTGGTCAGAGAAAGCACTGATGACGATACTGTGGTGGTGAGGGAAGGAAATAGTATTTCTCTTCGCCGCCAGGGATTGATCGAACAGTATACTCTGGGGGATGATGAACCGTTTACACGGGTTTATTTGAAGGAAATAGGGACTGTTTTGTAAGCGGTTCCACCTTAAAGTTGGCTTTGTAGGGCGGGTATTGAGTACCCGCCCCACCAGATCAAGGCTTTTTCTTGTTCCCCGGTTCTTCCGGGGCAGGAAGTTGGGAACGCCGAGATTGGAACAGAGTTCGTTACACTTAGTTACAATTGGTTTTAATTCCTCAGTCGTGGATGCACTATTCCTAAGAAACCCGGTTTCTTCCCAACTTTCTCGTTACCACACCAATATTTTCGTAGAAATTGGGTTTCTCAGGGTAAGTCCTATTGCTGCGATCGTAAGTTTTTAGACAATCTCGTTTGTGCGCTGTCGATCGTGCTATCAAGGAATTTCACAAGTCCTTAAACGAATTGCACTCCGGTGGCAGAAGGTGTGGGAATATGAATGTTGCGAGCAATTGGTTTAATTCGCTGACCGAAAGTTTACAGTCGCACCGTCGCTACATTCCAGCAGCGCTGACTCTTTGCACAGGGACAAGTTTGTCATTGGCAGCCGCAGCCGTTGTGTGGCATTCGGAAAACCAACGAATGCAAGCTGAATTTCATCAGCAAGCCGATCGCCTGAATGTGACTTTGCAGCAAAGCATCAACAAAAATTTAGAAGTTCTGTACTCACTTGAAGGATTCTACAGGGCATCTACTGAAGTTACCCGACAAGATTTTAAGCAATTCACTCAACCTGCACTTGCCCGAAATACTGCTATACATTCTGTTAACTGGATTCGGCGCGTGCCGGCTGCCCAAAAAACAGCTTACGAACGGACAATTCGAGCCGAAGATTTTCCGGCTTTTCAAATTTACGAACTAACTCCTGACAAAAAGCAGGTCAAAGCAAAAGTGCGATCGGAATACTTTCCCATTATTTACAGAGGAGCATTAGAAGAAAATAACAAAGTGCTCGGTTTTGATGTTGCCTCCAGCCCGGATCGCAAAGCAGCTTTAGAGAAATCGGTGAATACCGGGAAAATAGCCGCTTCCGCGCGAATTAGATTAGTCAGCAACAATCAACCGGGATTGCAAGTATTTCTACCAGTACCCCGCCGCACAACTTCTGCAGATAACTCGGTCAAGGGCCGCCAAAACCTCATGGGAGTTATTGCGGGTCTGTTTCAGATTACGAGTATGGTCGATTCCTCTTTAGAATCGCTAAATTTAGACAAGATTAATTTTTACCTCTATGACAACTCTGCTATAGAGAAAGAACGCTTTCTGGTGCGCTACGACTCACAAGCTAAGCAGTTGATAGATAACCCAAAACACGAAAAGCCAGAGTTAACTAATTTGCGGGGAAAAATCTGTCAAAATCCTCGTGCTTGCACTCGCTTATTTAACGTAGCAGACCGCCAGTGGATGCTGCTAGTTTTGCCTGGAAAGGGGTACAACAGTATGAGGACGTATCAGGGTTCGCTGGCAATTGGTGCGATCGGGCTATTGATGACTGGCAGCTTGACGATTTACCTGTTGATGTCTCTAGAACGTACTGCAAAAGTAGAACAGCAAGTGTACGATCGTACAATTCAACTAAAACAGCGCACCGCTGAACTAGAAACGGCACTAAAAAATTTGCAGGCAGCTCAATTTAAACTCATCCAAACTGAAAAAATGTCCAGCCTGGGGCAGTTGGTGGCTGGAGTTGCCCACGAAATTAACAATCCTGTCAACTTCATCTCTGGCAACCTGATCCATACAGGCGCATATACTAGAGAATTGCTCGAACTTGTGGAAATATACCAGCAGCAATATCCGAACCCAACGCCAGAAGTGCAAGCGAAACTAAAAGATATTGATTTGGAGTTTATCAGTGAAGACTTGCCTAAAATCCTAAAATCTATGAATATGGGAGCGGAACGGATCAGCCAGATCGTGCTTTCTCTGCGGAATTTTTCGCGCTTGGATGAAGCTGCAATGAAGTCGGTTGACATTCACCAAGGCATTGACAGCACCTTGATGATTTTGGATAGTCGGCTGAAACCAAAAGGTGATTTTCCGGGCATTAAACTCATCAAAGAATACGGAAATTTGCCATTAGTAGAGTGCTGGGCGGGACAATTGAATCAGGTATTTATGAATGTTTTGAGCAATGCTATTGATGTTTTATCTGATGCAGAAAATCAAAAAAGGCTCGAAAACAACGCCTCGACTTCTGCATTTTTACCTACTATTCTGATTCGCACTGAACTTTTAAGTTCTAATTGTGTATGCGTGCGAATCGCTGACAATGGAACGGGCATGACGGAGAATGTCAAAAAACGTTTGTTTGATCCGTTTTTTACTACCAAGCCTGTAGGCAAAGGTACTGGCTTGGGATTGTCTATCTGCTATCAAATAGTGGACAAACATCAAGGTTCGCTCAGGTGCGTATCGGCTCCGGGAGAGGGAACTGAATTCTGGATTGAGGTGCCGGTGCGACAACAGTCTAAGCAATCTGTTTCTAAGGTTTTACCTGCGGTAGGTGCCAGTTGGAATTAGCGGGAGAAATCTCGCTTCTAGCTGAGTCTTGCTGGGAGCATCTCACTTTTGCAGCCAAGCTAGAAATTGGAGTTTGGAGGCAGGAGACACGAGGCAGGAGGCAGGAGGAAAGAGGAAGAAGAAAGGAGCCAAGAGGCAGGAGGCAGGAGGAAAGAGGAAGAAGGAAGGAGCCAGAAGAAGTGTTTTTACAAATATGAGATGCTCCCTAATTCCTATTTAGAAAAGGTGAACTATCCGCACTCTACTTGGGAAAGGTGCGGATTTCGCACTCTACTTTCAACACTCTACTTTCAACAGTCAACAGTCAACAGTCAACTATTATAGTTATTAGCAAGCGCGTGCTAATTCCCACTGGAATATTGCCGAAAACAAATATCTGGGGTTTTACCAGTCGTAACAATTTATAATTGTAGCAATGCCAAATTACCAATTATTAACTACGATGTCTTTACAATCTATTAGCATACCGCCCACAACGGATCGCAAACCTGTCGCTTTGATGGTCGCTTTACATGGATGGGGTGCTAATGCTCGGGATTTGACTTCCTTAGCACCCTTTTTCAATTTGCCGGATTATCAGTTTGTATTTCCCGATGCCCCCTTTCCCCATCCCCAGGTAACGAGCGGCAAAGCGTGGTATAACCTTCAAACCAAAGACGCTCAGGGATTGGTAGAAAGCCGGCAATTGCTGAGGGAATTTTTGCTGTCTTTGGAAAGCACCACGGGCGTGCCTTTGTCTCGCACGATTTTAGGTGGTTTTTCTCAAGGCGGAGCCATGACTCTAGATGTGGGATTGACTTTGCCCTTAGCTGGTTTAATTTGTCTGAGTGGTTATTTACACCAGATTTCGCCAGTTGCTGGGAGTGTTTTGCCACCTGTTTTAATCGTACACGGTACTCAAGATACTATTGTGCCTGTTAGTGCTGCTGTACGATCGCGCGAGAGTTTGACGGCTTGGGGAGCTGCGGTGCAGTATCGAGAATTTAACATGGGACACGAGATTCTGCCGGAAGTTATAGAGGTAATGCGAAGTTTTGTTCTAGAAACTGTGTCGAAATCTGATTAAAGGTTTAGTATATAGTATGGCGGAAGTCTCGGGCAGGGGAAAAAAATGAAAACTTTAACCAAAGCATCGCGCGATATTGCTGTACTTACTTCTCAGGACGTGGCAGAATTGGCTGTCCGTTTGGAAGTTGACGATTATACAGATCCTTTTGAGGGATTGAATGATTGGCATTTGTTGCGATCGCTTGCCTTTCAGCGGCCGGAGCTGGTTGAACCTTATCTCCACCTTCTGGATATGGAAGCCTACGACGAAGCATAGACTGAAAAATCTAGCTCAAAAATTTCGACGGAATTGAGGAAGAAGTTAGCAGCATATTTTGTTGCGGATTAAACAGATGAATGAGGGATTTTAGTCTGTCTTTATCTTAATTTCTTTCTTGATTCTTTTTTATGGCTGAAGGAAGAAGGAAGAAGGAAGAAGGAAGAAGGAAGAAGGAAGAAGGAAGAAGGAAGAAGGAAGAAGGAAGAAAGAATGAGGAGATGCGATCGGGCAATTCTCCGCACTGGTTTCAGGAATTCATCAAGTTCTCATAACCTCGAAGGTTGCTGTATTACCAAAAATCATGAAGGGCAGACGAATTTTAATCGGGGTTAGCGGCGGGATTGCAACTTATAAAGTTTGCGAAGTAGTTTCCACTTTAGCGAAAGCTGGAGCGGAAGTTAAAGCTATTCTTACTGATGCGGCCGGCGAGTTTGTCACGCCTTTGACTTTTGCTACTCTGTGCCGCAATCCTGCTTTTACTGACAAAGATTTTTGGCAACCAAGTCACGGGCGCCCCCTGCATATTCAACTGGGAGAATGGGCGGAAGTTTTTGTAATTGCTCCCCTGACAGCTAATACTTTGGCTAAGTTGGCGGGGGGTTTTGCTGATAATTTGCTGACTAATACTGTCTTAGCTTCTACGTGCCCAATTTTGCTGGCACCGGCGATGAATACGGATATGTGGGAACAGCCGGCGGTGCAGCGCAATTGGCGGGAAGTGTTGAGTTATCGGCGCTATCATGCTGCGAATCCGGGGGCGGGAATGCTGGCGTGCGATCGCGCCGGTGTCGGCCGGATGGCAGAACCTTATGAGATTTTGCCTCATATTGAATCGCTGTTGTATGCGAAGGGCGATCGAGATTTAGCGGGTAAGCGGGTGTTAATAAGTGCGGGAGGAACGCGGGAACACCTCGATCCGGTGCGGTTTATCGGCAATCCTTCCAGTGGCAAAATGGGTATAGCTTTGGCGCAAGCTGCACAGCACCGCGGCGCGACAGTGACGCTGGTACACAGTATAACTGGCGAATTGCCGCTCTCAGGTGTGCGGGCGATCGCAGTTGCGAGTGCAGAAGAAATGCGGCAGGCGATGCTGCAATGCTTTCACGAGGCGGATTTGACGGTGATGGCTGCGGCGGTAGCGGATGTGAAGCCGGCTGAGTACAGTAGTGAAAAATTGCCGAAGCGATCGCTCCCGAATTGTTTGCCTTTGGCACCGGTAGCGGATATTGTGGCAGAGTTGGGAAAATTGAAACAGTCGCACCAAAAATTAATCGGGTTTGCAGCACAAACTGGGGATATTGTCAAGCCTGCTTTGGAGAAATTGCGATCGAAGAAACTGGATGTAATTGCCGCCAACCCGATCGATCAAATAGGTGCAGGTTTTGGCAGCAATACCAATCAAGCAATATTAATTAATGCCGCCGGGAAGCAAGTAGAAATAGCACCTTGCAGCAAGCTAGAAATGGCTCACCGGTTGTTAGATTTTGTGAGGGAAGGGTGAGGTCGCGATTTACTCATTAACTGGGATTAATTACTACTGGTTCGGGCGATAATTCTGATTCCCCCAAATCCGTTGATTCCGAGTCAACCGACAACTCAGTATCTGCGACAGTAATTTCTAGTTTAAATCCTAATGCTTCGAGCAATTCTACCAAACTGTAAATTTCCGAACCGCCGCTTTCAGTCAGCATCTTATCGAGTTTTTCGTGATGTTCTTTTGCTGAATCAGAAAGAGCATTCATCCTGATTTTAGCCTCAATTACCTTTCTGATGGCATTTCTCAGGAGTGCGGGTTCAGGGTCTTTTTCTTCCAAGATAGCCCCGATAAAACCAGCAGCGTGTTCGGCATCTTTGAGAGATTCAATTAGGGACTCGCGGTAGCTATCACTCGTAGGCATTTTCATTTCTTTCATAGTCGGCCGAATACTCCTTCGCTTTGCGAATATCTTGTTCTTGGGTACTTTTATCCCCACTACAGAGCAGAAGCACAATTGTGGCTCCTATTTGTCTAAAATAAATCCGGTAGCCAGGGCCGTAGTTAATCCTGAGTTCGTAGACACCATCTCCTACTGGCTTATAATCCCCCAGATTGCCGAGACTAACTCGCTCAAGCCTTGCATCAACCTTGACTTGGGCTTTGCCATCTCGTAGGGCGTAGTACCACTCTAAGAAAGGAATTCTGCCATCAGGTCGGATGTAACGTCGAATTTCCCTCTCTTGTACTTCCATGATTTTATCCTAATTCATTAACAATTCCTATCGTAAGTGCGGTGACAGTGCATTAAGTGGGCAAATAAATCATACTTAAGACAGAGGTATTCGATCCACAAAATAGTAAACCTTGTTTCAGGAAACACAGTTTAAATCTAACAGGGGATTGTGAATGAATTTTAAGTCGATCGCAAAAACCAATCTACTATTCGGCAGCCTGATAATTAGCCTCGGATTGCAAGCACTTCCAGCAGCAGCGCAAGCAGTCACCGACGCGCAAGTTTCCGCCCTCGTAGAAGCGCTGCGACAAGCCGCCCCGCCACAAGCCGCAAATGACGGAATGTACAGTCAGTGGCAAGTTTTACCGAACAATATTTCCCGCTGGGCAAAATTCTGTACCAAACAAGATTTAACACCCCAACAATTTGAGGCCGACGCGACAAAAGCCAAATCAATTGTTACCTGTATCGTGGGCGATTTGCTGCGCGACGAATACAAAGCTAGCAGCAACAATGAAACAGCCGCTGTACGCCGCGCCGCTTGCTGGTGGATGACAGGGGACTCCGCAGCTTGCAAAAGTGGCGCAACTGCTACTTATGCCGATAAAGTTGTCAACGTTTACCAGAAGCAGCAACCTAAAAAGTAAAGTTGGTGCTGGCGAAATTTAGATCTTTTTGACCGCAGATGGACGCAGAGGGTTTTGTGCTGATGGACAGATAATAGGAATTTGATATCAAATTCAATTATCCTATAAGCGCCAAAGATTCTTGAGAACATTAATCAGCTCTTTCTGTCGTCGAGCGATTACTTCTGGCGTCCATTCCTGTTCCCGCAGCACTTGGGTAGTAAGCACAAAGGGTGAAACGCCCGTTTTAGTGGTGAAATACTTCTGTTTTTTCACATCAAAATCATAATTTTGTGCCAGAGTGTTTTTCGCAGAAGATAGCAAAACTAAGTTGCCAAGACGATGTAAATATTGATCGCGCTCTTCCTGACTAGGAAACCACTTCATCCACTCACTATTAGCCCCTGGATTTTGGGGAAGTACGTGCTCGACAGTAATGTTAGAGAAGTTGTAAGATGCTTCACCTTCTGACAGAGCAGCATCTAGGCGTACCAAGACATAACGACGAATTTTTTTAATTACATAAAGGTCACTATCGAGGACTCTAAGGATATTGTTTGACTCTTCAGGAGTAAACTGGAGCGGTGAATAGGGATTGAATAAATCTTCCTCTTGCTCAATAGCAGTAAGCAATCTGCTGTAACGTTCAATGCGCTCATTGATATTGGCGCGGACAATCATTAAACCTGCGGCTAGGCGGTCTAAATCAGTAAAAAAACGCACCAAGTTATCGGGGTTATTAGGGTTTCGAGATAGGTAGAGAATGGCAGGTGGTATCCAGTCAAAATTATCAATTTCATTTAACCATTTAAATAGTTGATTAATTTCCTCTGCACGCCAAACGCTTTCATACCTTAAGTTCAGAATTTCCGAAAAAGCCTTAGCATAAGGAGCTAAAATTTCATCAATGAATTGCTGAGAGCCAGCCGCCGGATTGATGTTTTCTTGAAACTCTTTAAGGACGCTCTTGCTAAGTTTTTTCTTTTGCTTAATCATGCGAATATGAGAAAACAAATCTTTAAATAACTCGCGTCCCAGATTCTCCTCGGTATCTTCCCACTTTATAGTATATTTTTCTTGTTGGCTTTCGGGTATTTTTCCGATAATTTCCGCTTTCAAGATATCAGTTATGGAGAGATCCAATCCCCTGTTGTTCAACACAGAAAATATCCGATACGCAGAGTCAAAGTCAGGCGTAGAAACCACTACCAAGAAGCACTGGGTAATGAGGAACTGGGCAAGACGTATACGGTGGGATTCGGCGATGGTCTGCAAACGTTGCAAGAATAAATGTGCATTTTCTTTAATAAGCTTCTGACTATCCATCAGCTCAGCATTGTTCAAGTTTTTGAGCTTGTTAATACCACCTTCATTTTGAATATATTCCTTGAAAAATTCTGCATCTCGCTCGCGCAAAGTCAGACGGTAACGATTATCTATACCCGCGATTAAGCTGCCTCTTTGGTATAGATAAGTGGTCAAGTCATTGGCGTGTTCTGTTGGCAATGATGCTCTGAGAGCAGCTAGTAGTATGCTGAGAGTTGTTAGACGTTGCTGACCATCTACAATTTCAGCCTCTGGCGGCCCAGATTTGATCAAAACAATGCTGCCTAGAAAGTACGGGTTGAGTTTATCAATCGTGTCGTTACCATCTCCCAATGATGTTAGGAGGTCTTCCAGCAGTTCTCCAGCTTGCTCATTTGTCCAAGCATAGGGACGCTGGTAGAGGGGAATGGTAAACATAAAGTCATCGCTAAAGATTTTCCTAATGGGGTGTTCCTCACCCTTGATGCTGACACGGTTCATGCTTGGTTCCTGTGTTAGGTGTGGTTGGTAATTGCTTCCCGAAAGTCAATTTTCCCTGTTGCTAGAATACCATGATCAAGCTTGGAAAGGCGAACTCTCATCTTAGCCTGTGCAGGCTGGTTTCATTCGTCCCGCCGCAGGCTTCAATCTAATCCTGAATTATCCATTTTCCGCCTGACTTCTCATCAACTTTTGCACGCTGGCTAAAGCCCGATTTAATTCATAACTTTTTCTTTCTGAATTCTGCAAAAAAGCCTGCTGTTCTTCTTCAATCATTAACACATCCTGCCGCACCAAACCATCTAATAACTTTTGAGCAGCACCGAAACAACTATCTTTGATAAACTTGCGAAACCAAACAGGCAATTTGTGCAGCCGCCAAAACGCATTTAATGAGGTAAAATGAATTAAATAAGCGCGAGTTGCTGTCTCACTGACCGGACAAACCAAGCAGTAAATCTTAAAGTCGCTTCCCAAAGTTGAAACCCAGTGCGGGTAAATATAGCTCACCTCTAGCGGTTCCGGGTGCAGTCGGCGCAGAGATTTAAAAAATAACTGAGAAATTGACCAAATTTTATCTATTTTGTAATAACTTTGTGCTTGATAGCGAGCAGTTACTTGATGCTCATTTTCGTCTAAAGTATCTAACACGGGATTTGCCCAAGCTTGCCAATCATCGTGCAAGTGCCCGTGGTACATATCCATCAAGTTTTCAATTAAAAATGAATAGTGTGCCTGACAGTCGATGACTGAAACAGTGGCAATATAATTGAGATGTTCCCACTCGGGCAAATCCAATAAATCTATTTTATCGGCTTGCGTTTCGTCGCCGGGAAACAGCCAGATAAAACCGTTTTGTTCCTTGACTGGATAGGATCGAATTTTGCAGTTAGGTAGCTTTTGATTTTCTGCTAAATAATCGACTTCTGCACATTCTCCCCTTGCATTTAACCGCCATCCGTGGTAAGCACATTCGATTAAATCGCCTTTAACTTGACCGTGGCTGAGTTTAACTTGCCGGTGCGGACATCTATCTTCTAAAGCGTTGATTTTGCCTGCACTGTCGCGGAAAAGTACGATCGCCCGATTCCAGATTTTCGCAGCTAGCGGCTGAGTTTGCACCTCGGTGCTGCGGGCGATCGCATACCAGCGATCGAGATTAATGCCCAACTCGCGGATGTGAGTTTTTTCTCCCCTTGCAGATTCCGATTTTATCGCGTTGTTTTGCATTACAAATGTTCCCAAATTACGCCCATAAAACAACCCAATTTTACAAAATAACAGCCGGGAAAGCAACGACCGTAAATTTTTCTAAATTTCCGTTCTGACAAATACCTATCGCTAGCTAAATGCTTCAACCACCCTGGCGACAATCGAAATTTTAATAATCTTAAAGCATTGCGAAATCCGTAGGTGGAACAGTCGAGTCTAAAATCTCTCGCAGCACCTAATATGTAGCCTATTGTAGCCGGAGTCTCGACTTCTGATATATTATCTAAAAACACGATTTTTCCGTGCGGATTTAACAATTTTTTAATTGCGTCGAGGGCGGCGGGGAGGTTGGGCAGGTGGTGAAAAGTAGCAGCACTAACTATTAAATCAAATTGGCGATCGAGCGCTAATTGACTGGCATCCATTTGGATGTATTCGATATTGGGGGCTGAGCGTTTTTGACGGGCTATATCTAGCATTTTTGCTGACAAATCGACGGCGACAACATTATCGTAATACTGGGCTAATTCAAAAGCCAGAATTCCCGAACCGCAGCCAATATCTAATACTGCACCTTTGCTGGTCGATAGATTTTTAGTAAAGAAATCGTTCTGGTTTTGCAAGGTGGCGGCGAAATCGTATTCTGTTGCAAAAGCATCAAAGGTTACAGATTTATTGCGAATTTTGCAGTTACTATTTAGCATCTATTATTGCTTTATACTCATTCAATAATATTTTAACCGCATATCCACCCCGCTTAACGCAGATATTTTTTTTGTTCGCAAGCTCTGCCTTTTCTAGTCAAGGAAACCACCCCCACAAACCGTAACTCATCTTAAAAAAAGAATGCAAGTGTAGGAAACCTCTAAACCCTTATTAAATCAGTCATTCCCATTTCTTCAAATCTCTAATCTAAAATCTAAAAGGGTATGACAGGGGGCGGGCTTCACCGAGGATAGCAGCCGATAATTGACGATTTATAAAACCCGCCCCACTGCAAACCTTAGATTTTTAACACGCCTTCGGGATTCACCGTCAAGAGCGATCGCCTCTGCAAACCCTCCTGAGATAAAATAGCATTAGCTGCCAACAAACCGCTGCTAACCGCCCTTTCCATTAAACCGCACGGAAACGGCATTTTCACCCAATCTCCCGCAAACAAAAGATTCGGAACAGCGCAGCAAGTCTCCGGTCTTTCCGCATAACTACCGGGCGGATATCCTGAGAAATTCTTTTGATTTACCAATTCCCGGTGCAGCATATTTGCCTCTTTTAATTCCGGTACAATTTCGTACAATTCTTGCTCAAAAGTAGCCAGCAAAACTTCCTGGTTTGGAAATTCCTTCTCCTTGTAACAATAAGCGTGCAGTTCCACTACACTACCGCCAGTTTTCTGATTCCACTCGATGAACTGATCCTGAATTTTGTGGTAAAGCGTAATGCTGTCAGTCAGTTTGTAGCCGGAAAGCGAACTGAAATTGCTGTGCTCCCAGGGAAATTCGCGATCGAACCAAAAACGACCCACCGCAAACGGATCGGCTATTTTCAAACTCTCGATCCGGCTCTGCACCTGCGGATTCACCTCACCGCTAGCTAAACTAAACAAATGCTGCATTCCCGGAACATCTGCCGCCAAAACATAATAATCAGCCTTCAATGTTTCTCCCAAATTTTGCGGCTGCGATTGGTTAACTTTTGCGGCTAACTGTATTTCATCTGCTTTTTCATCGACTACCTTAAATCGAGGCAAATCCCGCTGAGCAGGCCCGCTCACAACCCGCCCTTCGGCATCAAAAACTGCCCCGTGACAAGGACAGTGAAATTGACCGTCGTTTTGTTTCTGAACTGTGCAGCCTTGGTGAGTACAGCTCAGAGAAATTGCCTCTTTTCCCGACGGTGCGGCGGCAAATACGCTGTCCCCACCGCCGAAATATTCGGTAGAGTTGCTGTCAGTTAACAGCGCGTTTCGCTTCACCCAAAAAGGTATTTTACTTTGCACGTCTCCTGACTGATAACTCAGAGAATCAATCTTGCCGTTTTCCCAGCGAATTTCACTGACTGCGACATCTGTCAATACTTTGCCGCCTTTGCTTTCAATGGCTCTGGCAATAGGCTGCACCAAACTCGTGCCCATATCTTGCCGCGTACCGTTGAAGGCCAAACCCTCTGGATTTCCGAAAAAGTAAAAGTGGAAAAATTGCATTAATTCTCCCGCGCTCAATTCGTCTGGAGCGTTGAGGCTGGACTTGGCAAAAGGCAGAAAATACAAGTCATAAAGTCCGCGCGGAAATTCACCTTTTACCCAGTCCGCAACTGATATATTGTCGAGGCGATCGAAAGTTTTTTGAGTTTGAAAACCGCCGATTTCTCGAAATACTTGCCAGTGAGCGGGTTTTGTAAGATTGATTCCCCATTTTAGCCGATTGGGAGAAGATATCCCCAAGTCAACTATATTCCAGGGGAAAGCTGAATGGTTGGGACGGAAAACTTCGGGTTTGTATTTGCCGTCTCGAAACACAACGGCGTAGGATTCTAAAGATATAAAGTTATCGGTAATTTCTAGTTCTTCAACCACACTTTTGAGGTTGTAGTATTGCGGAAAAAAACCGTGGAAACCGTGTTCCATCATAAAAGTTTCGTTCCCGACTTGTATCGGCCAACTAGCAATTTTACCGCCGAGTTGGGGCGATTTGTCCAGCAGCGTCACGGCGAAACCCCGCTGACTGAGCTCGTAAGCACAGGCGAGCCCGGCCAAGCCTCCGCCTACAACTGCAACGGTTTTGCGCTGATTCAGCATTCGCGGCAAGTCAATAGAATCTTGCACAAAAACGGCGGGCTCTGGCTTGGAAAATCGAGAGTAGCCCACCAGCCCGCCTGCGGCACCGACTCCGAGGAATTTGAGGGCGGTTCTTCGAGAAACTGGTTGGGATAGCGGTGGATTGGTTGATTGACTCATCAGCGGTACGCGATAACGGGCTTTAAACACAAATACGCCATAAGGCATATATCATAGACCGAAATCAGGATATGTGAAGAAATACTAAGACACATCCCCCAATCGGATCGCACTTGGCACGGTTCGATCGCACACAATGTATAGCAGAAGGAAGAAGGCTTTACTTATTTAGAAGAAAAGAAGAAAAAAGCGATCGCCCGCCTAGCGTAAAATCATCTAAATAATTAATGGTTTTTATTTATGTTGCTCAACTCTTGGCAACCGCCACCAATGATGTTTAAAAACTAGCTGGTTTTCAGGCAAATTTTTAGGCGAAAAGCAGTCTTGGCGAATTGTACGAAATAACCTGGCCGATATCCGAGGCAAAACAATTAACCAGTCGAGCTTTAAGTAAGTTGGGGCGAAAAATATAACTATTTTAAAATAAGTAAATACAGATAATATATCTACTGAGGTCACTCAATATATCGGCGATCGATGCAGGGTATTCCTCACTTAATACCAAGACAAAACTCGATTCAACCTGAGAAGTGCGGATGTGCAGCAAAAATTAAAAGACGCCCGTATAGCTAATGCCGGTTAAACTCACATCTTGCACCATTCTTAAGAACGGGCTCTTCGGCCCGTTCCACAAAAGATGAATTTTTTGTGGAACAGGCAAGATGCCTGTTCATAAAAGGATTATTGAGAATGGTGCAACATCTCAGTTTTTTGCGTAAGCCCTGTTTATGCAAAACCCCAGCATAATTTACAAACTTTTACATAAATCGCGAATTTCTTGGCGTGGGGCCTATGTTGCTGCTGGTATCCACACCCTGCGATAGATATTTGGGATTGGTCTTGAATGCTATAATCGTGCGGCGATCGCCAGCACAGTCAATCGATTTTAGATTTTAGATTTTAGATTTTAGATTGAAGCATTGACCCCACGGATAAATACGTTCGGCAAGTTTCATCGGATACAGGTTTTTTATTTCTGGACGAATGAATCCGGGGGTTTGTATCCTGGATGCTTTCGGTCAAAATTCCCACCCACATCCCAACTTTTGCCAACTGCTGCCACCAACGGCGCCCTTAACCGCCCCAAAATCATGCACTACCAATCCCAGCAGCAACGCCAAAAACACACGACTCAGAAAAAAATTAAAAAAGCTATTTTTTACTGTTTGACAGCAATATTTTTCTGCTGGAGTACCGCGAACCTCGCTACAATTGCCCAAAACACAGGCCAGGGCGGGCTTAACGGGCAAGAAATGAGAAATTTGCTCGATCGGGGCAACCTCACCGAAGCCGTAACCAGAATCGAACAAAACTGGGAACAAGACTATCAAAAATACTTTGAACAAGACTTTGCAGCCCGTGCGAAAACCGCCGAAGCAATATCAAAAACTCTCTCCCGCCTAGCAGTTCAAACCAAGAAAAAACCCGCCTTAATTTACGCTATCCCGCGCACCGACCAACTAGAATTAATCTTAATATTGCCCGATCGCCCGCCCATTCACCGCAGCGTCCCCGAAGCAAAACAAGAGAAACTGCTCTCAGTAGTCCAAGAATTCGGCAGCGAAATCACCAACCCCGTAAAACTCAACACCACCAGCTATCTCGCACCAGCCCAACAACTCTACAAATGGATAATTGCCCCCCTAGAAACAGATTTGCAAACAGCAAAAATTGAAACCTTGCTGTTCTGCGTCGGCGCAGGTTTGCGAACCGTACCCCTAGCAGCAATGCACGACGGAAAGCAATTTCTGATCCAAAAATACAGCCTCTCCCGCATCCCCGCCTTCAAACTCACAGACATCAATTACGCCGACCTCAGAAACGTGCAAGTCCTAGCAATGGGAGCATCAGATTTCGCAGAAACGGCGAACAAAGAACCGCTACCAGCAGTGCCATTAGAACTAAGCGCGATCGCCCGACAGTGGCCCGGTCAATCCTTTCTCAACCAAGACTTCACCATAGTAAACTTGCAATCCCAGCGACTGCAACAAAAATACGGAATCATCCACCTCGCCACCCACGCCGAATTCCGCCCCGGAATCCCAAATAACTCCTACATTCAATTTTGGGACACCCAACTGGGTCTCGATCAAATGAGAGATTTAAAATGGAACAATCCGCCCCTCGAACTATTAGTATTAAGCGCCTGTAGAACCGCCTTGGGAGACAAAGAAGCAGAACTCGGATTTGCAGGTTTAGCACTGCAATCAGGCGCAAAATCAGCCCTCGCCAGCTTGTGGTACGTCAGCGATGCGGGGACTCTCGCCTTGATGACAGAGTTTTACCAGCAGTTAAAAATCCGCAGGCCAAACGACCCTCCAATCATTAAAGCTGAAGCAATGCGGCAAGCACAAATTGCCGCGATCGAAGGCAAAGTAACGATCGAAGGCGGTCAACTGCGAAGTGCGCGAGGGGACACTCCCTTGCCCCCGTCCATCCCCAAACTCGACAGCAAAGATTTATCCCATCCGTATTATTGGGCAGCATTCAGCATTATCGGCAGTCCTTGGTAAGTGGGCCTCTTGACCGACACAGGTGATAGGCTATAAAACATAAGTAATTTAATATCTGTAGCTGTCGCTCAACAAACCACCACCAACCTGTGACGAATCAAGCGGGAGCCTTCAAGGGGAAACAACAATGAAAAAATTAGAATTTTTGCTACAGAAAGAGGGCGATCGCGCCTGGTTGCCCCTAGAAACCTCCGACGTGGAAATTCTAGAAGGTAAATACCGCGTGGTTGCTCGCATTCAGCACCCCAACACCGACATCGAAATTCGCGTTACCCATACCTCCTTCGACCCAGGGGCGCAGCGGAAAGTCCAAAGCCGATCGGCCCGCACCAACCCCGAAGGATTAGTCGTGATCATTCCCTACACCAGGCTCAAACCCGGACTGTGGGAACTCTCCTGCTTGCCAGATCCCAAATCAACACCACTAAAACCTTGGCAGTACGGCGTTCAGTTGGAAGTATTGCCCGCAGAATCGGAAACCTGCGAACCCCTACCGCCGATCGACCTCGAACCCGCTGCTTCCACCGCAGCCCCACAAATCGCTTCCCCGGTCGATCGCGCAGCCCCACAAATCCCTTCCCCGGTCGATAGCCCCGCACCAACCCAAATCCCAGCAGCCGATTCAGCACCGCAGCAGACCAAAATCTACCAATTTCCTATTCCCCAAACCCCCGAACCCAAACCGGGCGTCAAACTCGAACTCGTCCTCGATCGAGAAACCTTCGTCACCCAACTCGGTCGCCCCTTAATCATTTCCGGCAAAATCGACATTCCCCAACACCCCCAACCAAGCAGAAAAACAGCAACTCTCATCCCCGAATCCGAAGCGATCGAACTCAAACAACTCATCGGTTCAGCACAACTGCACATTTACCTGCGCGACCCCCAAACCTCAAAAATTCTCGCAGAAATCCAGCAGCCGATGCCAGAACAAGTTCCCCCCTGCATCTTTGCCTGCGTCACTTACATCCCAACCGAGTGTAAAAGCCGCCTAATTTTAGGAGAAGCAATTCTCAGCAGCGGCGGCGTCACCCTAGCCACCAAACTATTCACAATTACAGCCCGTTTAGAGCACCTTCTACAGGAAATTAAAGACAATTTCATCGAAGAAAAGCATCAAGCCGAACCCTCCCCAACAGCCTCAAAACCGTCTGGAAGCGCCAAAAATATATCCTTCCTCAAGCTAGTAGAAAAATCCTTAGACCCTCCCTCCCCCGCCGAAGTCCCAACCACTGAAGCCCTACCCCCTCTACTGGCTTCGCGTCACACCCCAAGTGCAGGCGGTCTAGAATTGCCCGCATTCGGTAACAAACTGCCCGACAGCAGCCGATCGCAATTGCTCTCGGAAATATCCAATTCGCCTCAAACTGCCGCAGAGTCGATCGACCCACAAACCAAACCTTTAGACCTCCCAAATCCCACTCAAACAGCCGAAATCGGAGCGATCGACCAAAAACCCGAAAACAGCCCCCAACCAGAAACAAAAGCCCCAGAAACCCCGCCAGCACCCACAAAACAGGCATTTCAAACCTTAAACGTCCAAAATAGATTTTGGTCGCGACTGAGTTCCTTAGCCAGCAACGGCGAATCCCCCGAATGGCTCAAAGCAACCACCCTGTCACCAACTGCAAAAGCCGCCGCCAATAGCAGCGACGAAATTGCCGTTGTGGAAGAAAGCAGCGCAACCCAGCAGCAACCCGAAACCAGCGAAACAATTTCCGATCCCAAATCTACTAGCCCGGAAGCCAGAGAATTTGTGGTTTTTGACGAGCCCCCGCAGCCGAAACAAGTTGCTCAAAAAACCGCAACTGTCGTCGCAGAAGACACTCCCCCAACTCCCTACGTTTTGCCAGAAGACGAGTTAGTACCGATGCCCATTTTGGAATTGCCGCGCGCCGAAATCATCGCGGGCCAGGCTGTAAAAGTGCAAGTGCAACTCCCGGAATTAATGCCCCGGATTTATGTGAAAGTTTGGGTGTACGATCGGCAAACCTACCTGATTCTCGACGGCCCGCGCTGGATTAGCGAATTTAAAGCTAACGGGTTTGGAAATGTTAGAGCAAGTGTCGAGTTAGAGATTCCCTACGGCTGCATGGAAGTCGAATTTGAGGCGATCGCCGTCGAAATGCAAACTCAGCGGGAAAGCCACAAAATAAGCGTTCACCGCCAAGTTTTACCCCCAGCCGGGCCAAGTTTGCCCCTCGAAGGGTAAGCCGAAATCCGCGTGCATCCCCGTTCATCCGCTGACATCTGCGGTTAAAAAATCCTACTTAGGATCGCGAATTAAATAATTTACACTCTTGAAAGTGGGGAGTAGGGGTTGGGCCTAAGAGCCCGCCCTTTCTGGACGGGCGGGACGCCCATCCCACAAGAACCATCACGCATTGTAAGTTATTTAATTCTCATTCCTTACTTCCGGGCCAACTGCCGAAACTTCTTCTTAAACTTATTCTTATACACGTAGATCGATCGCTGTAAATCCTCAACTTGCAGCGACATATCTGCAGCCAAACCCGTGCGGTTCCAAACATCCTCCTGACACTTGCGGCGGCAAAAATTCATCGGTTCCGAGTAAACTTTCCCACTAGATAAAGTTGGCTTCGGCCCGCACCAGTGAATCACAGTCGCCTGAGTGCGATCGCCCGCAGGCCCGCTTGACTCAACCGGAAACCGCTTTCTCAGCAAATCCTGGTCAAAATCCGGCACCAACAACTGCATATCCACATTCTGCACCCGCAGTCGATTTTCTTGTGCCGCCCGGAAAATCATAAAGTTCAAAAACCCCATTTCTCCGTACTTAAATATCCCCGGATTTGCCGCCGTAAAATCTAAAATTTCCACGTATTCTTCCAAGCTAAAAACGCCGCGTTTAGCAAAGAAAGTACCCGTGCAGAAATAGTTCGATCGCGATTCCGACCAACGAAAATTTGGGAAATGCTTCTCAACGCCCGGAATGTCAAAGAAAAACTCCGAAACATCCGCATCCGGGTAATCGTAACAAGGCTTGTCTACAATAAAATCAAAGTCTTGAAAATTAGCCAACTTGAGAACATCGCCCCAGACGATCGTATCGGCATCCAAAACCATAAAATTTGACCAAGGACTTTCCCAGAAAGCAATCATTTTAGTTTTGCCCCAACCAAAACTTCTTTTTCTGAGAACTTCTTCAGAAACGGTTGTGCGATCGATCACTCGCACCCCGTAGGACTTTTCCAAAGCACTCACAGAAAACGTACCGTCAATCAACAGACAAATCGGCACATCTCCCAGGAAATATCGGATGCTAGCACAGCAACCCTTAGCAAACAGATAATCTTGGTCGCAGCAGGCAATAATAATACCAAAATCTTCCATAAACCCTCACTCTTTTACTAATACCACTTACCCAAAATAATGCAAGTGTAGGCCCGTGTTTCCAACTTGTATGTCATCAGTTATTTCCAATTCTTTAATCGAAAATCGAAAATCGAAAATGGTATAACTTGCCCACCCACAGCGTTTCGGTTTTTTGTTCTGACAGCAGCTCTATTTTTGAGTTTGGCATTTTAGCCAGCTTAGCACTAAACTCCTGCGATCGTCCGTAGGCAAAAACATCGTTAAAACCTCTAGGAATCATGGATCTAGTGGTCTGTCAAGCCACTGAGCTTTCCTTGCGCCAACAGCGGGTCAAGCACCACCAGTTCAGTGGCACTCAAACAACAAAAAAGTTGTGTTAAAATAGCGGGAAATTAAACCGGGCGACGGGCGGTATCAAAAATGGCGATCGCCGTGGCAAGTCCCGACTGCTGGGAACCTCAGAAAACCAAAATTGGTCAAGTCTGAAATTGGGTTCGGACGAGGTAAATTTACCATCCTCGATCCCTCAGTTCCCGACTCCTGGCGGGAAATAGCCCCCTCCGGGCCACAACGTTTAAAGTTAGGTTAAAAAGCTTGACATAAGAGGATAGAAAGCTGTATAAGGAATGCGACAAGAATCCACAATCCTACCTATAACTGTCTGTTAAGTCTGGTGTAACCGAGGACTCTGGGCAGTTGTCAGTTAGAGGCAGATTGTGGTCGATCCCGTATAAGCAGTTGTCGATCGCCTGCAGAGCAACTCAAGCAAATCTGGCGATCGAGAGATGAAATTAGCAGGTGATGGTATAATCAGCCGTAAGGTAATGTGGGCTTGACCTGAATTGATGCCTGGGCGGTACAAGGGCCCGGCCCGCTACGTTCAAGCAGAAGTAGACACGCCTACTGTGAATCAACAGTTATGGATAGGTTCTATTTTTTTGGCAGTTATTGTCAACAGGCAAGCAACCACAAAAATTAGCAGTTGGGAATTGCTGCTCGTCGAGTTGAATAGAGTGTGAAGGTGTGAGGAAAATGAACAGAACTTTTTGGAATTTACTGCTAGTATCCCCGGCAATTCTGGGGCTATCATCAGTCATGAGTGCCACTGCGATCGCCGCAGAAGTGACCGCAACCGCTGAAGCCAACCAGCTAGCTACAGCTCAGTCATCTGAGTCAAAAATTGCAGAAATAGTTGGAGAAATAGTTGCAGAACCAGTTGCAGCAGCCCCTGCTGCCCCAGAAAAGCTGGCTTTAAACAGCAGCGTCGAAGCGGCCCCAACCCCGGTCGTTAACGAAGCAGATGCTGAAAAACTCGCCTTAATCGAACCACAAACCAGCGAAGCAGGACTGCAAACAACACTGCAAACAACAGGGAGCGACATCGAGTTAGCAGCCCCAATCGCTCCGGCCAGCGCAGCAGCAGCGACTGAACCCCTAGCAGCAGCAGGCACTGCCGAATCCTCGCCCCAAGCATCAGACTTGGCAGTGCAAAGCAGCCAGACAGAAGTTGCTGGGAAAATTGAAGTGCCAGCAGTAGCCAGCACCCCAGCTACTAAGGTAGAAATTGCTCAAACACCAGCCGCCGGAATGGGCGGCCCTATCGTCCCTGTCGCTCCCCAAGCGCTGCCGGCCCAAAAGTCGGGAACCATGTCCCAGGTGACATCAGTCTCTCAGCTCTCCGACGTGCGGCCGACAGATTGGGCATTCCAAGCCCTGCAATCCCTAGTCGAACGCTACAGTTGTATCGTAGGTTATCCCGACGGCACCTTCCGCGGCAACCGCGCCCTGACTCGCTACGAATTTGCAGCCGGCGTCAACGCTTGCTTAGACAACATAACCAAACTAATTGGGTCAACAGGTAACTTGGTTACCCGAGACGACTTAGCCATCCTGCAACGCCTGCAAGAAGAATTTGCAGCCGAACTCGCTACCCTGCGCGGACGAGTAGACGGCCTAGAAGCTCGCACCGCAGAACTCGAAGCCAACCAGTTCTCCACCACCACCAAATTGGCTGGAGAAGCCATTTTTGCCGTCAGCGACACCTTCGTCGGAGATGGTATCAACCTTGAGGACGATAGAACAGTCACCAACTTCGGCTACCGGGTGCGGTTGAACTTCAACACCAGCTTCACCGGTCGAGACTTACTCAGAACTCGCTTGCAAGCAGTCAACACCGCCCGCTACGATAGAGCCACGGCTACCGGTACCAACATGGCTCGCTTGGCCTTTGACGGCGATGATGGCAGCCAATTCACACTAGACGAACTGTACTATCGGTTCCCGATGGGTGCCGGTACAGTCTTTGTCGGTCCTAAAGGACTTGACCTAGATGAAATTGCAGACCAGGCTTCTACCTTTGGTAACTCTACGAGTTCGGGTTCACTTTCCAGATTTGGAGTACGCAACCCGGCAGTATTCCGCGGCCCGCAGGGAGCAGGCGCAAGTGTGACTTTCAACTTGGGCAGCCTCCGAGCTACCGCAGGCTATCTGGCGGGCGACGGCGACGCTCCCAACCCTGCAAACGGCCAGGGCGTTTTCAACGGTTCTTTCAGCGCTCTGGGTCAGATAGGCTTTTTTAGCAGACCGTTTGACTTGGGCTTGACTTACACCCGGAAATACAATCGGGCAGGCGATGTTAACCTCATGGGCGGCGTCGGCAGTGCCTTGGCTAACCGGCCCTTCGATCAATCACCCACCGCATCAGATAACTTTGGCGTGCAAGTTAACTTCAAACCCAGCAGTCGCTTTCAGATTGGCGGTTGGTACGGTTATACGAAGGCTGAACAACTGCGGGGCGGCAACAATGACGCTACCATCCAGAATGGTGCTATCACTGTGGCCCTGGGAGATTTTGCCCGACAAGGCAACGTCCTCGGCTTCGTCTTCGGTGTACCGCCAAAAGTTACCGAGAGTGATGTCGCCAGAAACCGCAACACCTCTTATCACTTAGAGGGTTTCTATCGCTTCCAAGTCAATGACTTTATCTCAGTGACACCGGGCGTTTACGTGATTATGAATCCCGAACACAACAACAGAAACGACGATATCTGGGTAGGACTCCTCCGTACAACCTTTAGTTTCTAAGGTTTCCAGACATCTAGTTACAGCTAAAAGCGGCAGGCGACTGCCGCTTTTATTTATTGGTCATCAGTCGATCGATTTTAGATTTTAGATTTTAGATTTTAGATTTTCAACAGTCATTAGTCATTAGTCATTAGTCATTAGTCATTAGTCATTAGTCATTAGTCATTAGTCATTAGTCATTAGTCAT
>NZ_JAUBTL010000013.1:136245-136580 GCF_036702475.1 Microcoleus sp. D2_18a_B4 | reverse complement strand
AACTGGCGTTTATTTTCTGGTGTCATGACCCTCCCAACGTAGGCTTCGGAAAGCCTTAACCTGCACGTTCGTTACTCCGGGTAGAAGTTTCTACTTCTGTCCAGATTTGGGTAGGTTTTTACGAACGGTTGATTGGTCGATTTGTGAATGCCAATACTTTGTCTCAGTAGTACATTATCCCAGATATTCGATCGGGCAAACTGCAACCGCTACTGTTACCGCAGAACCCCCCCTAACCCCTCCTTGTGAAAGGGGGGGGTTTTTGTTGCGAAATATTTGTTTAGGGACTAAAAGCCTTTGCTGGGCGGGCAAGATGCCCACCCCACAAGCCGATT